>CBEPPX010000208.1:0-4283 GCA_965511205.1 uncultured Ignavibacteriales bacterium
CAAATGGAAAGGATGGAAAAAGTTTCGCTTGAAGATGAGATTGAAACAGTAAAAAACTACCTTGAACTTGAAAGTATAAGGTTTGAAGAAAGGCTGCAGTATAAATTAAATATTGAAAATGGTTCGTCTAAAGTTGAGATACCGCCAATGATGATCCAAACACTAGTAGAAAACGGGATAAAACATGGTATATCAAAAATACCTAAGGGTGGGGCAATTTCAATTACAACAAAGGTTGATAACTCTAAGCTTTACCTGGAAATAAGAAACAGCGGCAATTTAAACGAAGATGAATTAAAAAACTCAAACGGCTTTGGCGTTAATAATACAAAGCACCGTTTAAATTTACTTTTTGGAGAAGAGGCAAAATTTTCACTTCAGAATGAAGATGAAAAAAATGTATTGGCAAAATTAGAAATTCCACTAGGAGGTACTAATCAATGAAAGCATTAATAGTAGAAGATGAAAGACTGGCTCGCACCGAGCTAAAAAGATTATTGACGCCATTTAAAGAAATTAAAGTTGTAGGCGAAGCGGTAAATGCCGATGATGCCCTGGAGAAGATAGATCAGCTAAAACCGGATCTTCTATTTTTGGATATCCAAATGCCGGGTAAATCAGGATTTGAATTGCTTGAGGAACTGGATACGGTTCCTACTGTAATTTTTACAACCGCTTATGATGAATATGCTTTGAAGGCATTTGAATATAATGCGCTCGATTATCTTCTTAAACCAATAGAACCGAAACGGCTGGAAGAGACTATAAATAAACTGGTTGAGAAGAGCCGTAAAAAAATTGTGGCAGAATCTGATAAACCTATATTTACGGAATCGGACCAGGTTTTTGTTAAAGATGGAGAGCGCTGTTGGTTTGTAAAGCTGGAAAAAGTCCGCTTGTTCGAGTCGGAGGGAAACTACGTCCGTATTTATTTTGAAAATAATAAACCGCTTATTTTGCGTACATTAAATTATCTTGATGAACGGCTGGATAGTAAACTATTCTTCCGTGCAAATAGGAAACATATTGTTAACCTTAAATGGATTGACACAATTGAGCCATGGTTAAACGGTGGTTTACTTGTAAAGTTTAAAGACGGGCAGAAGGTGGAAGTTTCCAGGAGGCAGGCAATTAAGTTTAAAGATATGTTAAGTTTGTAAACGCATCACTTTGTCATTGCGAATCCCGTTTTAACGTGATGAAGCAATCTACTAGTTCATAAAGATTGCTTCGTCCTTCCAGTCCTCGCAATGACACATACTATTAATTAAACAACTCCCACGATAAACCAAATCTTATACTGCTTTCCGGCATTGGATAGTATGGTGTGATAAAATACTGGTTATCGAACAAGTTTTCCCAAACAAAATAAACAATTGCAAGTTCCTGTATTTCTCCAATCAATATAAAATCAATTTTGTTTGTTGGCTCGACATCAACAAATCCCCACTCCCCGCTGAATGAACTTCTCTTGCCAGTGTAATAAAAAGTAAACCCGGATTTAAGATTAAGATTATCATCAAAAAATTTACTTTTAAGGTAAAGACCGCCGACAAATTGTAACTCGGGCAGACCATTAAAATTATTATTATCACTATTAAAATAATATGAGCTGTTAGTCTCAACTAATATCTTCCAATATTGATAATTCAGATTTAAACCAAATCCACTCACTTTTGTTGAGGGGAGAACAACTGCCGGTGTGGGTCCAGCAACAATCTTTCTATCGTACAGATCATATTCATTATCAATAAATCTTACATCAATTAAGACATTAGAATTACTAAACTTCCCACCAATCTCTAAAGCTTTTCTATCATGAATCGAATGACCTGAGTGTTTGGAAATACCTGCATAAAAAGATAAGTTTTTGGTGAGCTCATATTCTATATCCACACCAGCACCCGATCTGCCGCTATTAAATCCTTCTAAATGTAAATCATAATATTTATAAAACACGGAGGGTTTCAATTTGTCATCAAAAAGATTTAAAGTTAGCACACTGCTAAAAGCCAGATAGTTAAATGAATCCTCATAATAGCTGCTGTTAACATTTTTATTGTTCTGATAACTTTTATTCTTTTCATAAATGCTGGAAATCTTAAAACTTAATAGATCGATTCTTTGAGAATATTTTATAAAGGCACCATATGATTTGGTTTCAATATCATCTGCTATCTCTAATGTATCCTGCAGATCTCTTAACTCATCAAGTATGTAATGATAATAAAGAGATAAATCTAATTGGGAATTATCAAAAGGTTTTACTAGAGTCCTTAATCCAAAGTTATGCTGCAGTATATCCAATATCCTGTTAGGATAAACAACCGGAGCTGCTGGATCGTAAATTACAGAATTTACATCGCTGGTTATCTTACGCACACTATCAATATCAATCCCGCCGTTTAATCCAATTGATGAGCTAACAAAACTGTAAAATCCTGTTATGTTAACAGAGTTAGAAAGAAAATACTTTAGCTTTGCATTTGCCTGCCAGATAGAGAGATCGGTGTTCTTATAAGTTTCATCAACGCTCCTGTTGGATGCCTGGAAAGATAAATTCCACCGCTTTGCAATTTGTGCATTAAACTTGCCGTCAATCATCGCTTCCCCGTTAGGTCCTTCATAATATCTTATTCTTGTATAAGGTTCGGGGGAAAGAAAATCCCGCATAATAAAATTTACAGCAACGGGATTGTTATAGGGTCCGTATAAAAATCCTCTCGGCGAAGGGACAATCTCAATAGAATCAATATCTTCACTTTGAACCAGATTAAGATCCAAAGAGTTAGAGTACCTGTTATTCCACAATACACCATCCTGCAAAAAACTTACTCCCCTGCCTCCCACACCATAAATAAATATTTCGTGCGGCTGACCGATAAACCCAAGATCCTTAGTAAAACTAAGTGAGAGGGGTCGCAAAAGATCGCCGGTATAACGGTAAGGAGTAAATAAAAAGGTCTTTCTACCGATAATGGTACTTTCTCCGGAGAGTATCCTAACAGTTATAGGAACAAGTGTGTCAGGCTGGATTTTTTGAAGAGTGCTTAAGCTATCAATTACCGAAGTGGTATCAGTTGTTACAATTCTAAGTGAATCACCGCTTACAAATGAAGTGTCAACAAATAGTGTATCTGTTGTGCGAGCAGAAACACATGAAATCAAAAATAAAAATATTGCGCAGATATGCTTGATCATTAAAAACGTGATTTAGAATTTTCATTCAAAATGATTATCAAAATAGTTAATAAAAAAGAAAGCAACAAAGTAAATCAAGTATCATAAACATATTACAACCTGTCATCCTTTCCAAACCCCTTGATAACAAGGGCTGAAAGTAAATTAATATTTTCAGATTTCCCCTAAATTTATTTTGATTAGTCCAAATTATTTTTATTTTCACAATGTAAACAAAAACAATTAATTAAGGAGAGAAGCTATGGCTGCTAAATCATTAACAAAGGGTGAAATTATTACTCACCTTGCTAATAAAACCGGTACAACCAAAAAGGTTGCAAACCAGTTTTTAGATGAGTTCGTATTGCTTTCTTACAAAGAAGCAAAAAAGGATTTTACAATCCCCGGCTTAGGTAAACTTACAGTTGTAAACAGGAAAAAAAGAATGGGGAGAAATCCTGCTACAGGTGAAACAATGGTTATTCCTGCAAAGAGTGTTCTTAAGTTTAAAGTTGGTAAACCGGCACAGGATGCAGTTTTTCCATCAGCAAAGAAAACTAAAAGAAGATAATAATTAGTTCATCTTTTAGCTGCATTTTACAAGCCCGTTTTTTAGCGGGCTTTTTTTTATTTTTGATCAGTTTAGTTTTATTAAAACAATTTATATCTATGATAATAAGAATCTTCATAACTTTACTTTTAACACTAATTATACTACCTGGCTGTAGTGATAAAACTGATCTGCCGCAAAAAGGAGAATTGGAATTGAAAATGAATGACATTGCAGAACAATATGTTAAGCTTGTTCTTGAAATAGGAATTTACCAACCTGATTACGTAGATGCGTACTACGGACCAGAGGAGTGGAAACCGGTTAAAACCTCAGCCCATGTGGTTGATTCGGTTGTAATTGCTTCACTTACAGAAAAGGTTGATGATTTGCTGAACAAGCTTGAAGCGCTGAGTGAATACGAGGCAACCGGGCTTGAAACAAAGCGGTATAGATTTTTATATAAGCAATTGTTATCTGTGAAAGGAATGATAAGCATAATTGCTGGCGCTGAATTTTCCTTCGACATCGAAGCAAAAATTCTATACGATGC
>CBEPPX010000209.1:0-4268 GCA_965511205.1 uncultured Ignavibacteriales bacterium
GGAACTAAAGCACACACAACTCCCATTGGCGCAGCAATTTTTAATACTTTCCCATCAGCTTCTTCACCAATAATTCCAACAGTCTTCAGATTTTTAATTGATTCATAAACATTTTTTGTGCTGAATTGGTTCTTGATAACTTTATCATTGTAAACCCCAAAGCCGCTTTCATCACAAGCCATCTTTGCAAGTTTTTCGGATGCAGCATAACCTGCATCAGCCATTGCTTTAACAATCTTATCAACCTGCTGCTGGCTGAAGTGTTTGTAATCTTGTTGTGCATCTTTTGCTTTTGCAGCTAAATTACGGGCTTCCTGAATTGAGAGAAGGTCTTTATCCAAAATCATTTTAATACTCCTGGTTGCTTCAAGTAAATATATTCAACCTAAGTATGATTTTCAATTTAAAGGAAGGATTTTTTTATAATGTTGTCTTGAGTTTTGTCAATCCTGTTCGGCTTACAGGAAGTTGCTTTCCGTTTTTTAAAATAATCTGGTAAGAATCTTTACCGGACTGCTCAAGGTGCTGGATAAATTCAACATTAATAATGTAAGAGCGGTGAATCCTAATAAATGAATTTTCGTTAAGATGATTTTCAAAATATTTCATCGTTTTTTGTTTCAAAAATCTTCCAAGCTCACTGTTAATCATTACATAATCATCCTGGGCTTCAATCCATTTTATTTTTTCAACTGGAACGATAGAAATTTTTGCGCCGTCTTTTATAACAACTCTTTCAAGGAACTCAATTTTTTTATCGTTATGATCTATAATGTTTTTAATTACGGAGTCCTGTTTAAATTTATCCTGAAGCTGCAGGAAAGCTTTATCTAAAGCAGCGTTAAACCGTTCTTCAGAAAATGGTTTTAGAAGGTAATCGGCTGCATTAACTTCAAATGCTTTTATTGCATAATGATCGTACGCAGTTGTAAAAATAATTAAAGGCGGGTCTTCAAGCAGTTCAAGCATTTCAAAGCCGTTAATTTTCGGCATCTGGATATCGAGAAAAACAATATCCGGTTTTAGCTCATTGATTTTTATTATTGCATCAAAACCGTTTGCGCATTCTGCAAGGATTTCAAGATTAGGATGCTTAGCAAGGTAACCCCTGGTTATATCACGAGCTAACTTTTCATCATCTATTATTATTGTGGTTACTTTATCGCTCATAATTGTTTTCACCTATGTTCACAGATTACTATTAATCTAACGGAATAAATAACGTTACGCTGAATTTACCCTTTTCCTTTTTTACATCCATTAAATTATCTTGTTGATAGATCAGTTTCAATCTCTCATAAATATTTTTTAGACCAATCCCGGTTCCTTTTTGAGGTGAAGAGTTTTCATCAAAATCATTCACAATGGTAATGTTTAAAAATTCCTCTTGCAGTTTGCACTTTAATGTTAATATAACATTATCAAGGGTTTCATATACAGCATGCTTAATAACATTTTCAAAAAGCGGTTGCAAAATCATATTCGGGATTTCAACATTTGCACATTCTGGTTCAAATTCTTCTTTAAATTCAAACTTATCTTCAAAACGGACCTTCTCAATTTCAAGGTAAAGCCGGATATTTTTTAACTCTTCACTAAGTTTATTTTTTTCGCGCTCATTGGTTGCAAGTATAAAGCGCAGGAAATCTGCAAGTTTAAGTATCATACTCTTTGCTTTAGCAGGATCGATTTCTGTTAAAGCGCTGATCGAGTTTAAGCTGTTAAATATAAAATGTGGATTTATCTGGAATTTTAATGATTTTAACTCAGCTTCGGTTACAAGATTTTTTAACTCGGCTTCTTTAATCATTCTTTCGTTGAAGCCGGTATAATAAATAATCATATAATAAAAAGAGGTGATAAGCGCATAGAATAAAATTCCTATTAAGAACCGCCAGGGTAAAGTGGTGTAAATAAACGTTTCGTAATTATTTGCAAAACCGATTATACCAAGCATAATGTAAGTGCCAATTAGGATCCATAAAACTGCAGTGATAACTGCACCAATTAAATGGCTTATAAGAACTTTTGTAATCTTGTTTTGTTCAAGGGGAATGTACCTTGCCGGATACCATAAACTTAGACCGAGTCCACCGAGTAAAATTGTAAATATAGAACTATCTGCAACTGATGTGATGGCTCCTATATCAGTTCCGAAATAAAGTAATAAAAAATTTATTAGTGCAAGAATTAACCAGCAGAGGAGGTAGATGTTAAAGTTTTTAAAACTTTTGAGTATAGGATTTGCAAACATCACAAAGCAGTTTTATAAGTACGTTTTAATTTCACCACCGCCAAACATTGCCAATCCTTTTATGTGGAGAGTTCTCGAATGATCGATTGCAATAGCAGGATTCCTAACGCTTTTATTTGAAAAACCACCCAGGATAGATGTCACGTTAACAACAATATTCCAGTCTTTAGGGACAATAATAGTTGTTCCTCCAAAAATTGTAAGTACATCAACCACATTATCGCCAGGGGCAAGACTGCAGTTCATCAAGTTAATTTCTGAACCGCCGAAAATTGCTGTGATATTACCGCCTTTAAAATTATCTGATGAAATTAGTTTTGTTCCACCCCCAAAGATTGCAACATCATCTATTTTATCTTTATTAATTGCTGCGTCTCCTTCACCGAAATGTTCTCCGAGTGCGCTCTTCCTTTTTTTCAAAATTATGTAAACTCCAAAAAGAATTAACAAAACCGGTATTACTATTCCACCATCATATTCAATTTGCGGGTAGATTCTGGGGATTAGAAAGAAAATACCCAGCCCGGTTAATAATCCCCCGGTTAGTTTTTTTGATGTGTTAACCAGGATGAACAACCCGATTACTAGCATTACAAAGGGCCAGGAAAAGATAACCCGCCCGATATGAAAATCCAGGATATTGAGTGAGTTTAGCAGAAATATTCCACCCAATAATATTAAAACCCCACCAAGAGCTACTCTTTTATCTAATCCGTTTTTTGATTCAGACATTTTTTGTTCCTCTTCTTTACAAAATTTCTACCAAAACCTATGGAAAAATGTAATGCGATAAAAGATAAAATCGGTGAGTAACAGCTTTTTATCGGTGATTGGGATTGATTTCGTTATAGATTAAAAATACTTATTAAGTATATAACCAGCTCGGCTATACCCAAGTGAGTAAGCAAATTTTAAATCCTCTTTAGATTTCTTCCTTTCTCCACTATAAAAACGTGCTAATCCCCTTTGATAGTATGCTTCGCTATAATAGTCATCAAAAGTAATTGCCGTTGAAAAGTCATTAATTGCTTTTATAAATTCATTAACTGCTACAAAAGCTTTTCCCCTCCAAAGGTACAATTCTTTAACGTAGGGATTCAAATTTATTTCTTCATCAAATATGGATATTGCACCATAATAATTACCCTCATCAAATTTTTGTAGTCCTAAATCAATTTGAGAAAGTTCCAAATTCGCGTCTACTTCGCTGTACGCATTTGTCGAATTATCTGCACAGATCACCACATCAGCTCCAGGAGCAACAACATCGCCACAAATTGATATCTCACCAACTGGTTGGACGAAGTTAACAGGGATGAATGGTTTTCGTTCTTTTACTTCAACGGTTCTCGGTTTGTCGTTATTGCCGTTTCCTGTCCTTTTAATGCGGTTTATCTTTGTAGATTCAGTCCCTCTCCCACCAGAATCTATATTACGCTGTGCAAAAGTGTTAAATAATGATGTGGATGAGATTAGTATAATTAATAGTAATCTTAACATGATTATACTCAAATGATTTGAATAATAATCACTTATAACCATAATCATACCAAGTATGAAAGGGAATCTTAGATTTCCTCTTCAACCAGATTTCTTTCCTTCACTTTTTCCAGTGCCTGTTCTAAATCTGCTATCAAGTCATCCGCGTTTTCAATTCCTACAGAAAGGCGAACTAAACCATCTGTTATTCCACCAGCAACTCGTGCTTCTTTCCCCATTGAAAAATGAGTCATGCTGGCAGGATGCTGAATAAGAGATTCAACTCCACCCAAGCTTACTGCAAGTTGACAAAGTTTAACAGAATTCATTAATAATCTTCCTGCTTCCATTCCACCATCAATTTCAAACTTTATCATTCCACCAGGTGCTTTATGCTGCTTTTGTCCAAGCTCATAATTAGGATGGCTTTTTAATCCTGGAAATCTTATTTCTTTTACTAGTGGATGTTTTTCAAGCCATTCAGCAATTTTTTGTGCGTTTCTGCAATGTTTTTCCATCCTGATAGCTAATGTCT
>CBEPPX010000210.1:0-4265 GCA_965511205.1 uncultured Ignavibacteriales bacterium
TAAGTTTAAACGATTAAGAATTTGAGAATTCAAAAAGAACACACATAAAAAAAACCAAGGAAATTAGGCGATATTTAATTCTATTTAAAATATGATAAAAAGAAAACGAAGCATAATTTAAAGTCTCAAGTGGAAAGGATAATATAATTTTACCATAATAAATTTTAGGTATCATTCATAACATTTTAGACTAAAAGAAATTGGGAAAAATTTGTGTATTGGTAATACTCATTTAAATCATTTAGATTTAATAAGAACCATCATAATAATTTGGCTTAACAATTAAATTATCAATAACTTTGGAGGTGAAAAAACTAAGACAAGAATAGATTCTACTATAATTAACAATTATTGTTCAACTATTTAATCATCCATAAATAAATAAAGGAGAGTAATATGCTCAATAAAATTACGGCAATAGTGGTTGTTATCTTGCTGTTTGGGTTAGTATCATTGCAAGCTCAAGACAAGAGAATAAGTCACCAAACACTGCCAGATGTTGCCTTAACAGGTACTGAAACACCGGATGTAAGCAATGTTGATGTTGTTCGATTGAATGAATCAATAAATTTTGGTCCGGTTAATTCAGGTAGTTTTACCTGGGATGTACATAACATTATGGATCTATCAGGTATTGGACCAACAGGTTACGATTTGCAATCTAATGCTTCAGCGCAACAACTTTGGGCTGATTTAAATACCCCAGGCTATCTTCATGTAGTTTTCATGTTTTCTGAGGTTGCAGGCGCCGCTGATAGGACTACTATGTATGTTGGCAGCACAGATAACGGAGTTGGCTGGTTTCAATTAGGAGGTGTACCAACAAACACTGGTACCGAAGGCCGTAACGGTTATGGCGTCATTTCCGGTCTTTCCACAGGAGCAGCGGTTATTATGAATCATCCAGAATATCCTGCGGGTAGCCCTAGATCAATGATTCATATTGATAGTGGACCGTTCGAGTTTAATTTTACAAGTTATGATCCCGGACTCGGCAATGGCGTGACCAATCCTCCAATCTGGCCAAGAATGGTTGTAGACGCAAATGATAATGTTATTTTTGCTTCATCACAGTCTGTTAATTATGGTGTTGCTGATAGCATGTATACCAATCGTTTCGATTTTAGCACATCATTATTTGACGGTTGGGAAGTATGGAGTGGAGATCAGGCAGAGTCGTATCCATTTGCAATTTCAGACGGCGGAAAGATCGGACAAACGTACCTTGGAGAAGATGTTGATCTTCCCAATAGTGGAGATGTTTTCTATAGAGAGTCTACTGATGGTGGTGTAACCTGGGGAGCTTCAACAAAGATATGGGAAAGAGATCATTCTAATGATACAACCTGGGGAGCTATGCGTGGTCTTACCCTTAACTATTTTGGCGAAGAACCCTGCATCTCGTTTGAAACTGCCTGGCAGGACTTTGTAGCTGGAAGTTATCGTCAGGGCGATGCAAACTCACTTTATTTCTGGTCACCCACTGTAAATGGTGGAGTTGCTAAAGTATTACTTGATACGACTTGGTCTCTTTGGAATCCGGGTGGAGGTGCAAACGATGTTTATCTTGGTGTTTCCAGACCTGTTTTAGGCCGCTCAGCAATTGGTGATTATTTAGTGCTTGCATTCTCAGCAGCCACTGAGAATTTGGATCCTACTAATGATGATTCTCCCTTCTTTGATGGTTACATTATGGTTTCAACCGATGGTGGAGATACCTGGACAGAACCTGAGAAATTCACCCCCGATGGACCACCTTTAGTGGATTGGAGACATCCCAGTATACCGCTAGTTCTTCCAACAAATCCGTTAGACGATAGCGTTATTGATGTTCATATTACGGTACAGGGAGATCCTGTAGCAGGAACTTCAGTTCAAGGATCTTCGACGAGTATTTCTGCAGAGTACTACCATTTCTCAACTAGTATAACGATTGTTGGCATAGACGAAGATCCAGTAATTGTTAACGAATTCAATTTGGAACAAAATTATCCAAATCCGTTTAATCCAGCTACGAATATTAAGTATTCACTTTCTGAACAAAGTAATGTTACTTTGAAAGTATATGATGTGTTAGGAAATGAAGTTGCTACATTAGTTAATACAACCCAGGAAGCTGGTGCATATGATATAAACTTCGATGCATCACAGCTTTCTTCAGGATTGTATATTTATACGCTTAATGCAGGTAACTTTACATCAAGTAAGAAGATGATATTACTAAAATAACATGATACGTTAATCATTAATTTGGGTGAATCGATCTGAAATACTAGTTGGTTGATTCACTCTTTTTAATTTCAAAGGAGGGCGTTATGTTTACCAGGTCTTATTTATCAAACCTATTAATACTTCTTTTTGTAAGCCAATTATTTTTAACTACCGGTTTCTCCCAAAGCACATCTTATTTAGATTCTTTAGATGGCAAGTTTGCTCTTCAGTTTCAGATAGAAGGCCTTTTCAGGCTGACAAGTTTTCAAGGTTCAACTCTATCAGGTAAATATAATTTTACTGATAGAGATGCAGTAAGATTGGGAATATCGCTTGGTATAAGAGACTCTGACCGTGACAATAGCATTAACGAAATTGATTCTACGAAAATATACTATGAATACGGAGATGAAAACAGGCTTGACATAAGAATAAACACTCAATATATCCATCATATATCAGTAATGAATGATATATCATTTTTTGCGGGTGGTGGTCCATTTGTAAGTTTCTTCTCATCTGATGAAGTAACGAACGTGATTCGTTATGGAGAAGAAATAGACCGGAAACGCACTCTTGATGGGTTTAGTCTTGGCCTTGAATTAATTTTGGGTGTGGAATGGATGTTTTATAGTAACATGACATTATCCGCTGAGTACGGAGTCAATGTAGAACATTCAACATATGATAGTAAGGATGAAGAAGGTGAAACTATCCTGGAAAGTAATTATAAAACTTTCAACTTAGATTATAACAGGGTAAAATTTGGTTTATCAGTTTATTTTTAAATAGTAATTTATGATTTTTCTAAAGTAACTCAGTAAAGATGTTTTTTATTAGATAATAGGTTGCCAAAGGAGATTTTATGAGCGATGCACAATTCCAAACTACATTTAAAGTACTTAAGACAGCATTAAAGAAACACGAAAAAAACCTTACTATTAAAACCAACAAAAATGATACTTACAATCTATATGCAGGATACAGTGAAAAATATAAAAGAGATATTTACTTTGGAGGTGTGGAGATTAAGAAAAACTATGTGAGTTTTCATTTAATGCCTGTTTATGTTAATCCCAATTTGTTGGCTGATATTTCTCCAGAACTGAAAAAAAGAATGCAGGGAAAATCCTGTTTTAACTTTAAAACAATTGATAAAGACCAACTAAGAGAATTAACTGCGCTCGCGAAAAAGGGATTTGAGTATTTTAAGAAAGAGGGGATGTTATAAAGCCCTGAATATTTCACAACCAGCACACTTCTGATTTTTCCCTCCTAACATATTTATCGCTATCTTTATTCTTTTAATATTAGGAACTTCAAACTCAATATATGATATCAGCAAAAGAAACCGCTTCAAAACTACCTTCCTGGGAAAATCTCGTTAAAAAATATCAGACTTCAATCAATCGGAAAAGCATCTGGCAATTGTGTAATTCATTTATACCGTTTATAATTATCTGGTATTTAATGTACATTAGCATAGATGTAAGCTACTGGATAACTCTGCTTTTAGCTTTGCCGGCGGCAGGTTTTATAGTAAGAATTTTTATTATTCAGCACGATTGCGGGCACGGCTCTTTTTTCAAATCGCAGCGGGCAAACGATTTTTGGGGAATGGCTGGAAGCATTATTTCTTTAACACCATATCATTATTGGCGTAAAAATCATGCTATACACCACGCAACCGCAGGCAAACTTGATAAGAGAGGCATCGGGGATATTTATACTCTAACGGTAGATGAGTTTTTACAAAGATCGAGATGGGGAAGATTAAAATACCGTCTTTACCGCAACCCGCTAATATTATTTGTATTTATTCCTGTAGTATTATTTGTTGTACTTTACCGCCTGCCGATTTCTGATCCTAAGGATTTTAGAAAATTTCAACCAAGTGTTTACATAACAAGTCTTGTAATAGCTTTAATAATTACAGGATTGATCTTGCTTGTTGGATGGCAATACGTCTTGATGATACAACTTCCTATAACATTTATTACCTCAACAACTGGAACGTGGTTGTTTTACGTTCAGCATCAATTTGAAGATACATA
>CBEPPX010000211.1:0-4264 GCA_965511205.1 uncultured Ignavibacteriales bacterium
GCTTGAGAAAATTCGGCGATTGAGTATTCCCGGTCTGCCGAAGATGGAAGAACAATAAAAATATTCAATATGCCGCCATTCATCCATGAAGTATAATTTTCAATCGGGTAAGCTTTTCCTTCCATCTCCCATTCGTGTGCAAAATCAACTGCTTTATCTATAACGCTGTACCTTATTACATTTGCAACTTCCGCAGATGTGCCGGCGGGCATTTCAACCTGGATTCGTGCATAGGGCGGCTCAATTTCTGGAAAGAACTGTGCGCGAACATGAGAACCTTGAAATAATCCGGCAATAATTAAAATAACTGCGAATACAGCCGCAGATACCGACCACCTGTTCCGCAAACAAAAAGCAAGAAATTTTCTGTAAGCAGTATTGGTTACCCAGCGTAAAAAAGTGTTAAGTTTTTTCCTCATCCTTGTTAATAATCTATTATTCTCTGCATCTGGTATAAGCGCCCGCGAGTGTGCAATGTGTGCAGGAAGAATTACTATAGCTTCAACTAAAGAGAATAGGAGCGATATTATAACCACGGCGGCAATCTGCCAAACATGTTTACCAAGCATCCCGTAAAAGAAAAAATAAGGTGTAAACGCTACAATTGTAGTGATGATAGAAATTGTAACAGGCTTTATAACTTCCATTGTTCCATCAATTGCCGCACGAATTGGTTTCTTGCCATATTTTTCCCACTGCGAGTAAATACTTTCTCCAATTATAATTCCGTCATCAACCAGTATTCCAATTACTAATATTATTCCGAAGAGACTCATCTCATTAATTGTTATGTTCAAGGCCCAAAGGACAAAGAACATACCTAAAAGTGAAATGGGAATACCAAGCGCAACCCAAAAAGCCAAGCGAGCATTAAGGAATATGCCAAGCAGAATTAAAACCATAACCAAGCCGATGAGACCGTTTTGTGTCATCAGCTGAATCCGTTCTTCTAGTTCCGTTGTTTCTTTTATGAATGTATTGAAGTGAACCAGCCCGGCATATTTTTGTTCATATTCTGCAGCAAGGTTTTCAGCAACTTCAACTATCTCTACAACATCCTCATTGTTATTGTAAAAAACATTAAAGCCAACAGAGCGGCGTCCGTTATATTCAGAGTACATTCTGTTCTCGGGCCATTGTTCGCGTATCGTGCATATATCAGAAAGATAAATCTTTCGCCCGTCTATCGAGGAAGCTACTTCGATTTTTTCAAAATCAACTGCTTCGTATTTCTTTTCATAAGTTCTTATAAGAATTTCTTCCTGCTCAGTTAATACGGAACCGGAAGAGAGATTTAGATTTGAATTTCGGATTGCCGTGGCTATATCAGCAACAGTAAGTTTATACCTTATCAGGTCTTCGGGAGATATTTCAATGGAAAACTCCCTGTCAGGAATCCCCCACCACCAGATGTTTGACATCTTACCTGTTGCAAGCAGCTCATCCCTGAACTCTTCAACTATCTTTTTTAAAGTGAATAAATCATCGGGTCCGTAAATGCTGAACATTATTGCCCTGTTCCACATGGTTCGCTGTGTAACAACCGGTTTTTCAGCTTCGGTGGGATAAGAATTAATAGAGTTAACTGAGTTTTTTATTTCCTGGATAGCGCGGTTCATATCATATCCCTGGGAAATTTCCACAGTTACACTACCCCAGTTATCCGCAGAAGTAGACCTGATTTTTTCAATCCCTTCGAGCCCCCTTAAGCTTTCTTCAATCTTAACCACAATACCTTCTTCAACTTCTAATGCCGAGGCGCCGGGGAAGGGAACATCTATTTCAATTTCTTCTATTTCAAATTTTGGATTAATTCTTTTTTGAAGATTTGAGAGAGCAAATATTCCTGCAATGCAGATTATTATCATAATCCAGTTTGTAATAACCGAATGCTTAATAAAATATTGTATGAATCTGGATGTCATATCTAAACCTTTTTATAAATCTATTTTTGCTTATTCTGTTTGCGATACCTGATTTTCTTCATCTACCCTGGGAACTTCTTCCTTCAGTTCAATCGATTCGTTAACCGATTTTATAGCCATACCAATAATCGGTTTCTGTAATATGGTGGTAATGATTTTCATTTCATTTGGGACGGTGTTTTTTATTATAGCTACATCACCCTGGATTGCAACAACCTCCACCTTTCTTCTTGCAAGTTTTCCATCTTCCATTGTATAAACATGATTTTCGTTATCAACAACATATCTTGGAATTTTTGCTACGTCATTCATCTTCATACCATCAATTTTAACAGAAACATAATTGCCGGGTAAAAAAGAAGTGTTTAGCTTACTGTTTTGAAAAGAAACATAAACATTTAAAGTCTGCGAGTTCCTGTTAAGCAGTGTTTCTTTCCGGTAGATCTTGCCAGACAAAACTTCGTTTCTATTTTTATCAGTAAAGATTTTTACAATGGGAGTGCTTGAGAAATTAATTAGATTAATTTCATCAATTAGTAACGGAACAGCTATCTCAACATTCCTCGCATCGCTAAGTGTAAGCAGCTGCTGCCCTGTTGAAACATAGCTTCCTTTGATTATCCCATTTGAATTAATGTAGCCGGTGAACGGTGCAACTATTTTAAATTTAGAAAGCAGAATTTCCTGGTTATTAACTGCATAATATTTACTGTAGATACCCCTTGTACTTAGTTTTGTTTTTTCCTGGGCGTTTGATATTTCCGGCAGTTCGGGTATTGGCTCGTGTATATCAAGCTTGCTGAAATACTCATACCATTTCTGGTAAACTTCATCATCTTCAATTTTCATTTCGGGAAGAATAAGTGCAACAGAATTAACAAATTCCGAGCGTAATGTATAGAGCCTGTTTTCTACTTCTCTTGAATCGATTTGCAAAACCAGTTCATCTTTTCGTACAAAGGTTCCATCTTTCAAATCGTTCTTCGCAAACATTACTTCTCCGGGTGCCTGGCAAATAACCTGTAATGTCTTTTGTGATTCGATAGTGCCGTTTCCTTCTATTTCCAGAACAAGGTCACCAAATAATACGGATTCTGTTTTAACCAATCTCTCTTCCGGCTCAACTTCTCTTTTGTTGCTCTCTTTTTCAGTTGAGCCAAGGACAGACATAATTAGTATTCCCAGGACTACAATGCCAATAACTGAACCTGTTTTAATTAATGTACTTCTTTTAAATTTCATTTTATTCCCTATTAGATAAATTAAAATTTTCTTGATAGTTAAGACAGCTTACGTACAAACTTTGTTACAATCACTTCAATAAACACACTTTTTTAATTAACGAGCGGTAAAAGTTAAGAAACGGAAACTTTTGTAAAAATTTAATTGTGTTGAGTGGATAATATCCTAAATAAAATCAAATATAAGGGTTTTTGAAATTAAAAAAAGTGATGTGGAACATGCTTAAAATTTCCCCTTTTCCAATACAGATGTTTTATTTATGAACCTCTCTATGCCCGAAACAATCAACCACGTTGTTATTCACTATACAGGTTGATATTGTTTTACCCCTAATCCTTCACAATAAGAATCTCAAATTTTTCATATCATCACAATTAATTGTATTAAACGAATAAAAACAATGAAAAATTATACGGTTCCTTTGAGACTAATTGATTTTTATAGATAAATTATTTAATTACAATTTGAAAATATCGTCTCCTTTGGATCGATTAATTATTAAGTTATATTGTAAAACCAGTTTTGTTTTTAAGAGGGTATTTATTTCTTTATTCGGGTGAGCAATTCCATTTGGAGACCTATTAGGGCCAATAATCCTAATATATTAACATCAAAATCTATAATTAAAAGCAAGTAATTCAATGCCTAGAAAACCATGGAAAAAATATTCCTGGAACAATCCCTTTAGCAATTGGTTAAAGTACAGTTTTGCAGCTGAGTATGAAAAATCTATTCAGGCAATGGTTTATGCTGGCGCGGCCCTCCTTGTAATAATAGTTGGACTAAGAGGGCTGGGTAATATAAGCGATGTTCCTTACATCCCCGATTTCCTACTAAACCAGGAAGGAAAAATAGATTCGAACCTTGTTATGATAGGGCTGCTTGTTGAGTTCACCATGTTGTGTATGCTCGCTGCAGTTTCATTTTTTGCGCCCCGAGATAGCGACAGTGGTCTTCAATCGAGTATTAATAATCTTGCAGAAACGGTTGATACGCTCTCTGAATCTGTTCCATCGGAAGTTGGACAAACCCTTATGAAAAGTGCGCAGGAAACCAAAAGCGCTATTGAATCTTTTCTTAATAAAGAAATGGAAATT
>CBEPPX010000212.1:0-4247 GCA_965511205.1 uncultured Ignavibacteriales bacterium
AACTACTCCTGTTTGCCTCAAACCACTCTCGATTATTATTTTTTGAAAGTTTATTAAGAAAACCGGTGGTCCGCTTTGGAAAATTTTTCAACACACCACTCGGGTTCATTTGTTGATAACCTTTTTTAGTTGCTAAGATAAAAAACAGATTTCAGATGATCTGAATATAAATAAAGAATGTGCCCCAGCCCACTTTTTGCAAAAATACAATCAGTAATCTTTACGTTTTTTTACAAGATGAAGTGAGATTAAACGATGAAATATCTTTGTTTATCGCAGTATTCGATGGTTTCTCTGGCAAATCCCTTGAGATAGTTGCCAGACACCTATGATTTGCATAGGAAAACAATTGTTTGTTATTAATATTTTAATTGCTAAATTCATTTTTATTGTGTTAAAACACCGAGCTTATTCCTGCCGATCGTTCCTGTGGAATAAAAGTACTTAGGTGCCCTTATATCGATTACTCATAATACACGTTACAAACTTTTTTGAAATGCAATTGAATTAAAATAAAACAATAATAAAAAAAACAGGAGTAGTTATGTTTAAGATGAATTACCTTTTATTGAGCATCATTATATGCATTTTTTTTAGTGCGTATATGATGGCACAAAAAGCCCCAACAACAGTAAAAGAAATGTACGGAAGTGATAATATTGAACTTCAGTATGTTTCTTCATTCGAGAAAACCACCTTGGGTGGATGGGTACAAGGGGCAAGCATGCCGCATCCCCGCTATTATGGTGGATCGGTTATGTATACACGCAACGACACCTCGTGGTTGTATGTCCTGGGTGGCGATACTACCGGTAGTGGTCATGCCACAGCATCGTGTTTGAGATATAATTTGAATACTGATACGTGGGCATATATAGCTCCGCTCCCCGAGCCGTTAAGAACTAATGCAGCTGCAATATTAGGAGATAAGATTTATACAATGGGTGGTTTCAAAGCTCCCTTTCCTGATCCAGCAGTAGCAAGTTTTTATGAATATGATATTAATACTGATTCCTGGACTCAGTTGCCAAACCTTCCCGATCCTTTGTTTTTTGCCGGGGCAGAAGGTTTCGAAGATTCACTAATATATATTATTGGGGGATTGCAGGATAATGTTGCAGATAGCGATCTATTACGCGTTAATGTAACGGCATACTTTGCTAATAGTATGCAATTCAGTGATGCAACACCCACGCTGGAAGGTACTGCAGCAGGTGGCTATTCACTTGATGGCAATAGCAAGACTTTATGGTATACAGCTGGCTTAACTGGTACAACGGGCAATTTTGTACCTAATAACATTACCCTAAAGGGAGAAATTGACTTATCGGATAGGTTACAGATTACCTGGGAGTATAAGACAGATCGTCCTCTCGCAGTTTTTGCTCAGTACGACTACATTAAACCTGGGGACGAAATATATTCCGCAGGTGGCAACACCATCAACCCAGGATTCGATCCCACCCTGGCTGCTTATGGGTATTTAATTAATGCTGATACTTGGGCAAATGAACCTGATTTACCCTACACCGCGATGGCATTTTATGGTGGGACTAATTATATGTCAAAACGAGAAACCTCTAATGCTTTTGTTTTTAGAGTTGCAATTTCAGGCGGAATTACAACTGGACCTGCATTAACAAATCAAACCTGGGTTTTAACAGAAAACATACAGGGAATAAACATTGAAGATGGTGAAATTCCTGAAGAATATTCCTTAATGCAAAATTATCCTAATCCTTTTAATCCAAGCACCACAATTCAATTTTCAATTCCAGTTGAAGGATTTGTATCTCTAAATGTTTTCAATTCACTTGGTGAAAAAGTATCAACACTTGTTTCAGAAAATCTAAATGCGGGAACATATAAATATGATTGGAACGCCCCTGATCTTCCTAGCGGAATTTATTTTTACAACCTGACAGCAGATGATTTTAAACAGACAAAGAAACTGATTTTAATGAAATAGCTCTAGAACGGACAGAAAACATGAAACCCCTTGCAGAATATATTGCAGGGGGTTTTATTTTAAATATATCATCTTCTTTGTTTGAACGAATGTTCCAGATCGAAGCTGGTAAAAATATACTCCGTTTGAAAACACACCTTTTTTATTTATTAAATCTGTGTTGAAATCTACATCGTAATCGCCGGCAGGTTTCTCCTCATTTACTAACGTAGCAATTTCATTTCCCAAAACGTCATAAACTTTTAGTGTAATAAAAGACCCTTCGACTTCGCTCAGGGTGACAGATGGAATTGTGTATCTTATTTTTGTGATCGGATTAAATGGATTGGGATAGTTCTGATATAAAACAATATCTGAAGAAACCACATCATTACTTATTTCATTAACATCTGCCGGACCAGGAATGTATTTTAATATTACACCGTTTTCTCCAACAGCAAAACCATTTCGGGAATCAATAAATACCAGATCAAATATAATAGCGCTGTCTGGCGTTTCTTTATCGATCCAACTTTCACCCCTATCAGAAGTAAATAAGAATTTAAAACCGGATGCTGACCAACCTTCAGATTCAGTTCTAAAATCGATTGCAAATGAGAGCCCGGATAAAGACAACTCTTCGTATGTCCAGCTTGTGCCGGCATCGGTTGTTTTAATATCGCCTATTCCAAAAAAACCTTCCGGGTCGCCGGATAGCGTTATAGTATTGAGTGAGTCAATAATGTAAAGGTCAAAAACCTGGTCGGGGCTAACACCTGCTGCCGACCAGCTTTCGCCATAATTTGTTGTTCGCCATATTACTCCTGCAAGATCGAGGTATCCGCCGCATGCATAACCGAATTGCCGGTTGAAAAAATTAAAATTAAAAACAGGCAGACCGGAAATCATACTAGAATCAACATCTGCCCTAACCCAGGTTGCGCCGCCATTGGTTGTCCCGGCAATATACGTCCCGCCTATCCAGCCGTTTACCGAATCGAAAAAGAAGATAGTATTCATAAATACATTGCCGTCAGGGTAATCCTCTGCAATCCAGTTATCCCCGCCGTTCGTAGTATTAAGAATTATTGAGCCGAAAGGGAAAGTATCTCTAAAGGTAATTGCCCAACCAATATTTTCGTTAATAAAAAAAATATCTACTATAAACGTTTGTACAGTACTGTTCTGAACTATCCAGTCATCGCCCCCGTTAGAGGTATGAATTATTGTACCGTCTTCACCTGCAGCCCAGCCGGTTTGTGCATCTATAAAATGAAGATTCCTTAGGGTTTTATCTGTAGGTGAAGGGATTTGTCTCCACTCTTCCCTTTCGTTTTGGGCAAGAGAATTACACGGCGGTAAAAAATAGAAAATAATTAAAAACAGTACGGTTAATCGTAGCATAAAGAAATATTATATAAGATGTGGATTACATTAAAACACAACTTAACGAATATTTCTAAAATTTAATATTTATTTCCAGAGTAGCTTAATACTGTAAATAAAATAAACGACAGTAATCCGGCACAATTATTTTACCGCTATAAAGCTAGCCACAGGTTTTTCTTCAGCTTGAAGATAAGCCCTGTAAAACTTATCGCACAGTTTACGTACCCGGTTACTTTCATCAAACTTTATTGCCTGCCTGATAGCAAAAATTCCGCGTGAATCACCAATTTTATATAACGAAAGTGCTGCCATTATCCGCATCTCTTCATAGGGACTATTGTGCAAAATTTTAAGCAGCGGAACAACAGCCTCATCACAGCAGAATTCACCAAGCATGTATGCGGCACATGACTGCAATCCAAGATTTTCAGATTTCATCCCAAGCAGAAGATTTTTTTTAACGCAATCTTTTGTAGCAGACATTTGAGTTTGCACATTTGATTGTGCATATGTAAGGAGGGGAAATGCTACCACCAAGAAAAACGTAAAAAGAACTGTTTGCCTTTTCATTGTTTGCCTCTCGTGGTTTTTTGTTATTGATACTGCTGAAAGATAACCTTCCTTACCAGCGTTCTCAATTGAATTGGTATAAGGGGTGTGTAGAAGAATTTAGCGAGTTAAATAATCTGTGAGTGGGAAAGCCGTTTCACTTAAATAATATGATTTATTTAATCTCGCAAAAATTATTATAATTGAGCGAACCGCAGATTCGCTCTATATGCTGTTCACTTTTTCAAAAAAAGTTATCCAGCTATTCAACAACTTCTGCTTCTTTAACCGGGATTTCCGTTTTCATAAGGTAAGCATCAATTGCACTTGCAGCTTTTCTTCCTGCACCCATTGCAAGTAT
>CBEPPX010000213.1:0-4239 GCA_965511205.1 uncultured Ignavibacteriales bacterium
GAAAAAACATAAATCTTACCAAACCAAAACCAACCAATGAAAGAAAAAATAATAAGGTTATGCCAACAACTACGAGCCCCTTATAACGAAGGAAGAACATTATCTGGTTTTTATAAAATAATTTTGCAGAATCAAAAAACCTATCTGTTACAGATGGTTTACTTCCTGCCTTCTTAACCTTTACAAATAAGTAAGCAAACAAAGTTATAATTGTAAATGTAACCACCCATGATGAAAGGAGAGCAAGCGTAATAACA
The DNA here is from genome assembly GCA_965511205.1 of uncultured Ignavibacteriales bacterium. Taxonomy (GTDB): domain Bacteria; phylum Bacteroidota; class Ignavibacteria; order Ignavibacteriales; family Ignavibacteriaceae; genus JAZGGS01. The sequence goes on from CBEPPX010000213.1 coordinate 258, forward strand.
GAAAATAATGGCCCAACAATATCGCCCATTATCGATTCGGCAAGGAAAAAAGCAAGAAAAGCGGCAGAAGTAGTTAGACTTGAAATTAATAATGGAACTGCTAATTCTTTGTAGGATTCTATAGCAGCCTGCTTTGAAGAAATTCCTCTTCCCATTTTAACAATAATCGATTCGGACACGACAATTGAATTATCAACCATCATTCCTAAAGCCATTATAAGCGCAGCCAATGATACCTGGTTCAACCCAATGTTTAAAACACCCATTAACATTAATGTTGTAATAGTTACAATCGGAATCAGGCTAGCAACAACAAGCCCGGTCCTGAGCCCGAGAAATATTAACATCACAAAAAGTACTATGATAATAGCCTGAGCTAAGTTGCCAATAAAATTATCAATACTTTTTTGTACGTAATGATCCATAGATGCAAGACGTTCTGCTGTTAGACCAACCGGAAGTTTCTCATTCCATTTGTCCAGAACCTTATCAACCTCAACACCCAATTTAATGATATTAGCACCTTCCTTTAAAGAGATGGAAAGTGAAATGGCTTCCATTCCGTTTACTTTTACTTTTGAGGATGCCGGTTCTAAGTAAGCTTTCCTGATATTAGTGATGTCGCTCAAGTTAACAATTGTATTACTATTCCCAACCGGAACAAGGGTATTTTTTAAATCTTCAATTGAATTGTAATTGCCGGTTGGTTCCAATATTATACGTTCATTTTCAAGATTAATCTCTCCGCCGGAATTCAAAATATTTGTTGACGCAATAATGTTTTGCAAAATACCTGCCGTCAATCCATATTCTTTTAACCTCGAATTGTCAAACTCAACAAAAATCCTTTCCTCCTGAGCTCCACCCAATTCAACTTTAGCAGCATCATCTAATTTAATTAAGGCATCGCGCAAATCATCTGCATATTCTTTCATTTCAGAATAAGAAAAACCATCACTTATTAAACCGACCATTATGCCGTAAACAACTCCAACATCATCGTCATTCAAATCAGGATCTACACCCTCCGGCAGACCTTTTATATTATTCAGCTTACGCCGGAGTTTGTCCCAAATAGTCTGCAAATCAGCTGGAGAGACTTCATCTTTAAGAGTTACTGTAACTATTGATATACCTGTTCGTGAAGTACTATTTATTTCTTTCACTTCCGGAATTTCCTGCACCTTTTTTTCAATTTTATCCGTAACCAACTGCTCAACACGTTCCGGTCCTGCACCTGTAAATTCTGAAATTATTGATGCAACTCTCACAGTATAAGGAGGCATACTATCACGCGGCAACGACTGGTAAAGTGCAATTCCTAAAAGTATAACAACCGCCAAAAGAGAAAAAGTGATACGGTTTTTTTCAATTGAGAATTTTGTAAGGTTCATAATAATTTTTCTTTAATGGAATAAATTATCTAATTGATCCGCACTTTTTGCCCATCAATCAGTGACTGAAGACCAGCAGTTGCAACTTTCTGGTTCATCGATAATCCGCTTATAACTTCAAAGCCTTCAGATGTCAAATCGCCTATTTGAATATGCTGCTTTTTAATTGTAGCAATGTTTCCGTTTTCAGGTTCAACAAGAAAAACAAAACGTCCGTCACTATCCTCTCCGACTGCTGCTACAGGAACCACAAGAACATCTTTTGATGAACTGCCTTCAAATTTAAAACTAACATTTGCAGCCATCCCAGATTTTACATCTATTGTAGGATTAAGAATTTTAATGCTTACAGGGTATGTTGATGAATTAACATCAATTGAAGGCGATACCTCGCTTACTACTCCGTTGAATGTGTTATTTAATGAAGGAAACGTTATACTTACATTCATGCCGGCTTTAATCCTGTTAATAACATTTTCAGGTATTCCCAGCTCTATTTCCATATCGCTCCCGACAATTAAAATTGCAATTGTCTGGCCAACCTGGACATTTTCATTATTTTCAGAGTTACAAACAGCAATTGAACCGCTCTCAGGTGCAATCAAACGCGTATAGCTTAGCTGCAACCGGGTATATTCCAAGGTACTGCGCATTCCTTCAACATTTGCAATAGCAGATTCGTATTGTGCCCTTGCCCCGTCGAGTTCACTTTTTGAGATACTGTTGGTTTCATAAAGCGTTTTGACTCTCGCGTAATTATTTTTTGCATTTAATACCTGTGATTCTACCTGTTTTAATCCGGCTTCAGTTTCTTTCACTTTTATTTTATAATCCATGTCATCAATCTCTGCAATCAAGCCTCCCTTGTTTACAAAATCTCCTACTTTTACATTTATCTTTTTAATCGTGCCTCCAACTTTAAAACTTAATTTTGATTCTATCCCGGTTTTTGCGGTGCCCGTAAATACACGCATACTTCCGCCTCCTCCGGTTGTAACCTCCATAAAACGAACAGGTCTGATTTTTTCTTCTATTTTCTTTTCATCGCTGCAAGATGTTAAAATAACCAACAGCGATATTGAAAAAAGAATTAAAATCTTGTGACACTTAAACATTATTAACTCCAATTTTTAATTGTTATTATTCAATTCAAAGTATTCTTCCAGCCTGTTGATAAATGCTTCCAGTTCATCTAAATCATACGTAAAGATAAATTCACCTATACTTCTTTGCACATTCATCATATCAATTAAAAAATCAAACTGGGAACTGATTGCGAGTAGTTCTGCCTGAAGTGCTGCATTCTGGGCATCTAATAATTCTGTAATTGATGCGAATCCCTGTGAATACATGTTTATCACTATATCCAGGTTTTTTAGTGATGATTCTGCTGAAATTTTCGCCTGAATCATACCTGCATAGGAGGAGCCGGAAAGATGCAGAGCTGATCTGACCGCCTGTTCCAATTGATCTTGTAGCGATTCTTTTTGATAATGCAGTTTCTTTAATTCGATGCTTGCTTGTTCAACTTCGGCAAATCTCCCTGCTCCTTCGAATAATGGGAGACTAAAAGTTAATCCGACATTCCAGCTAAAATCTTTAGGTGGCGCACCAATTTGAAATTGACCAATGCCCGGAATTGTGACAGGATTAAACTCACTGCCTGCCCCGCCACGGTAAAATGTGTTATTAACCTGTCCCCACAATCCGATAGTCGGAAAGAAGAACTGTGTTGTTGCTGCCGTTGAGATGCGTTCCTGTATATCGATAGCCTTATTTAACACATTCAGTTCAGGTGAATAAGGTAATGATTCTTCCACCATAAAATTCCTGAATATTTTAAAATCTGATTTATTTTTATAATATTTCATAACCTTGTCACTGGTAACAATAGCAATCAGCTCATCCATGCTGTCTTCATCTAAATCAATACTCTCTTCCGCTGGGAAGTTTAATAACCGGTTCAACTTTATCTCGGCTAAATTTCGGTTTGCATTAGCCTGGATAACATTCTTCAGTGAGTTTGCTATTTCACTTTCCCACCTGTAAATTTCTGTTAGATTTGCACTACCGACATTAACTCTGTAGCGTGCAATTTCCATATTGGAATTGGAAAGATTTAAATTGTTCTTGTTTATCTTTTCCAGCGTCTCGGCGAGCAGTACTTCAAAATAAGAAACGCTTGTTATTTTTATCAGATCAAGTTTTGCCTGCTGCAGTTCATATTCCCTCAATACCTGGTTAAGACTGTTAACATCAAAATTTGTCCAGGTATCAACATCATAAATAAGTTGCTCTAAAGTTAATCCGCCCGAAATAGTTTTTTCTGCATTCTGGCCGGAGCTGTTTGAAGCGCGGTAATTATCAATTAAAGTTCCTGTTAATGAGGATTTAAGCTGAGGTAAAAGCTTGGAGCGGGCAATATTGACATCCATTTTACCTGATTCAAATCTCATTTGCTCTGCTAAATAATCTAAATTGAATTCCTCTGCTATTGCAATAGCACCGACTAGTGATAAAACTCTGTCTGGTTTTTCTTCAATAGTATTTATCATTCTCGAATTATTATATAAAGACCAGGAAGGGTA
>CBEPPX010000214.1:0-4222 GCA_965511205.1 uncultured Ignavibacteriales bacterium
CTTTGTTCAACAGCTCGTTCCAGTTTGGAGATCTTTTCTCTTGCCAATTTTCTCAATATTTTTATCCCGATCAACAAAAATCTTAAAGCAATTACCCATTCTCCATCACAACCTATTTTGAGTAAAATTTCTTAAATTGCAATTCAAATAAGCTATATTTAACTTTATTTGCTATTTATTAATTGAGAATTGCTAAAAAATGTTAAAAATAATAAAAAAGGTATTCGGCGATAAACACGAAAAAGGTATTAAAAATCTTTGGCCGATTGTTGAAGAAATAAACGAAGAATATAAAAAGATAAAAGATCTTTCAGATGAACAGCTTAAAGCAAAAACTGCCGAATTTAAAGAGAAAATAGAGCAGCATACTGAAGAGACAAGGAAAAAAATTGATGAATTAAAAGCTAAACTTCAATCTGATGAAGAGTTTGACAGACATGCTGCATATGATGATGTAGATGAATTAAATGAACAGCTTAACGAAGAGTATGAAGAAATTCTAGACCAGCTCTTGCCCGAAGCATTTGCAGTGATTAAAGCAACTTGCGAAAGACTGCTTGGAAAAAGCTGGACAGTTGCCGGAAATAAAATTACCTGGGATATGGTCCCTTATGATGTTCAGTTAATGGGCGGAGTAGTACTTCACCAGGGTAGAATTGCAGAAATGGCTACCGGCGAAGGAAAAACTCTAGTTGCAACTTTACCACTTTATCTTAATGCACTTACCGGAAGGGGCTGCCACCTTGTAACTGTTAATGATTACCTTGCAAAAAGAGACAGTGAATGGATGGGGGAGATTTTTAAATTTCACGGTCTTACAGTTAGCTGCATACTTAACACAATGGATCCACAACAGCGGAAAGAACAGTACAGCGCAGATATCACTTACGGAACCAATAACGAATTTGGCTTCGATTACCTGCGCGATAATATGGCAATTGAAAAAGAAGGACAGGTTCAGCGCGGGCATAATTATTCTATTGTTGATGAAGTTGATTCTGTACTTGTTGATGAAGCAAGAACCCCCTTAATTATCTCCGGTCCCGTTGATGTTGATGATCATCAATTCAACGAAATGAAACCTAAAATTGACCGGCTTTACCGAAAGCAGAAAAATTTTGTTGCCTCAATTTTGCAGGAAGCAGAAAAAATGCTGGATGGTGATGGAGATGTTGTTCAAGCCGGCGTTCTTTTGTTCAGGGCTTATAGAGGGTTGCCCAAAAGTAACAAACTTGCTAAAATATCAAGCGATCCCACTTATAAAAAACTGATACTTGATACTGAGCTTGATTACCTGCGCGAAAAAAGTAAGAACATGCACATAATTGATGATGAGCTCTTTTTTGTTATTGATGAAAAGAATAATACGATTGACTTAACTGAAAAAGGAAGGGTAGAACTTGCGCAGGGAACCGGGATGGAGAAAGATTATTTTATCCTGCCCGATCTTGGAACAGAAGTAAGCAAGTTTGAAAATGATACAAGTTTGGATGATCAGGAAAAAGTAAGACTTAAAGATGAACTTTACAGCAAGTACTCTGCAGCCAGTGACAGGATTCATACTATTCACCAGTTGTTAAAAGCATACACACTTTTTGAAAAAGATGATGAGTACGTTATTACTGAAGACGGAAAAATTGCTATTGTTGATGAATTTACCGGTCGAGTTCTTCCAGGCAGAAGATACAGCGACGGGCTTCACCAGGCAATTGAAGCTAAAGAAAATGTTAAAGTACAGCGCGATTCCCAAACGCTGGCTACAATTACTCTTCAGAATTATTTTAGGATGTACAATAAACTTGCAGGCATGACCGGTACAGCTGAAACTGAAGAAGGTGAGTTCTTTGAAATTTATAAACTTGAAGTTGTTGTAATTCCAAGTAATAAACCACTAACACGTGAAGACGAAGATGATGCAATCTTCAAAACCAAGCGCGAAAAATACAATATGGTTATTGAAGAGATACAAAACCTTAGAAAAGAAGGAAGACCCGTATTAGTTGGTACAACTTCTGTTGAAGTTTCAGAAACCATCAGCAGGATGTTAAAGAGGATAGGATTTAAACATAATGTTCTAAACGCAAAGCAGCATCAGAGCGAAGCAGAAATTGTAGCACACGCCGGCGAAATTGGTGCTGTTACAATTGCTACGAATATGGCTGGTCGCGGAACCGATATTAAACTTGGCGCAGGCGTAGTGGAAAAGAACGGACTTTATATCCTTGGAACTGAAAGACATGAATCAAGACGAATTGACAGGCAGCTTAGAGGTCGTTCGGGCAGGCAGGGAGATCCCGGTACAACAAAATTCTATCTTTCTCTTGAAGATGATCTTATGCGGCTTTTTGGAAGTGACCGGATTTCAACGGTGATGGAAAAAATGGGAATAAAGGAAGGCGAAGTAATACAGCATCCTATGATTACAAAATCTGTTGGGCGTGCGCAGAAAAAAGTTGAAGAGAATAACTTTGCTATAAGAAAAAGATTACTCGAATATGATGACACCATGAACCAGCAGCGGGAAGTTATATACAACAGAAGAGGAAAGGCACTTCAGGGCGACAGGTTAAAAGGAGAAATATTTGAACTGCTGGAAGAATTTGTAGATGATGTAGTTGATAGGAATTTTGCTGATGTGCTTGTTGACAATATTAAAGAAGAACTGCTCCATAACCTGCTGGTTGAAGTTAAGCTGGAACCTGATGAATTCGAATCGCTTGGCAACGATGGTTTGAAACAGCGTATCGTGGATACAGCCAAAGAATTTTATAGTAAAAAAGAAGAAATGCTTGGACCTGAATTAATGGCGAGGCTGGAAAGATATGCAGTGCTAAGCGTGATTGATCAGAAATGGAAAGAGCACTTACGCGAAATGGATGATCTTAAAGAAGGAATCGGTTTGCGTGCTTACGGTCAGAAAGATCCGCTGGTTGAATATAAAGGCGAAGCGTTTAAACTCTTTGTTACCCTTATTGAACAGGTTAGAAACGATGTTGTATCATTCGCATTTAAATTCTTCCCACAAGCGCCGGATGATATTCAACAAAGAAGAAGACAGCCTGCGAGCCGAATTACCGAAAGCAAACAAGCTACAACAAATATCGGGCTCTCCGGAGGAAGCCAGCAAGCCGGACCTCACAGGGCAGGAAAGGCACAGCCTGTAAAAGTAGGTGAAAAAGTTGGACGAAATGACCCCTGTCCCTGCGGCAGCGGTAAAAAATATAAGCAATGTCACGGCAAATAGTCTAAAGAGTTATTATGAAAAAAATTGAAGCAATAATTCGCCCGTTCAAACTTGATGATGTTAAAGAAGCCCTGCTTGAAGAAGGGGTTAGAGGTCTTACTATTTCTGAAGTTAGAGGTTACGGCAGGCAGAAGGGACACACCGAAACTTACAGGGGCAGCGAATACAGGATTGAGTTTGTGCCTAAAATGAAAATTGAGGTTGTTGTAGAAGATTCAAAAGTTGAGAAAGTTGTAGATGCAATTTCTAAAACAGCTAAAACCGGGCAGGTGGGCGATGGAAAGATATTTATTTCAGAAATTGAAGATGTAATAAGGATTAGGACAGATGAATCGGGTAAACATGCATTGTAAAGAAATTTACCTTTTTGTTTTATTTGATCTTTAATAGTTTCTCTTATGGTTTTATCCATTCTTAATAAAATCAGGTTCAGTTTTTTACTTCTGCTTTTGGTTGTGGTAGCCGGCTGCAGCGTTTGGGATAGTTTTACAACGTACTTCAATCTTTATTATAACACTGCCGATTCATTTGAGAAAGCAGAAGAGCAGATTTTTGCCCAAGAAAGAAGCTTGTTTTCTACCAAAGCTCTAACTGTACCCGGAACTGCGAATACAGAGCTGACAAAAGTAATTGAAAAATGTTCAATCATCCTTCAGTTTCATTCAGAATCCGGGTATGTTGAAGATGCGCTTCTAATGCTTGGTAAATCATTTTATTACCAGAGCAATTACCAGAAAGCCCATCGTAAATTTGAAGAACTTTTTTTTACAGCGCAGCTAGAAAGTAACATTGCGTTGGAAGCAGAACTTTGGATTGGTAAATGCCAGATGAAGCTTAAACAGTATAATGATGCATTGGTAACTTTACACAATGTAAGACAGGCAGCTCTTGAAGAAGATGAAGAGTTAATTGTTCAGGAGGCGTTCATTGAAGAAATAATTTATAAAGTTACAACCGAGGATTATACTGGAGCAATTG
>CBEPPX010000215.1:0-4222 GCA_965511205.1 uncultured Ignavibacteriales bacterium
TTACCATAAACCCGAATGTAAGTGTTGTAACAGTTATAAAAGCTAAAGTAATAATAGCAGGGGTAATGAAAATAGCTCTTTTTACCCAGGTTTGTTCCACAAATTTAAAGGGTTTTGGAAATGTCCAGAAGAAGTAGATTACAACAAATGGTACGAAACTCAATGCGCCCATCCAGATAAAGGCTAATATTATAGTAAAGACATCTGTTTGGAATAATTTAAATACATCAATTGTATTCTGGAAGAACACGTTAATAGCAGCAAGCACGGACAAAACTCCAATTGCATAAAATAACTTTTGTGAGTGTCCATCCGGTTTTGCACTAAGCACTATAAAACCTATTAACATCCAGAAAAGTGCAGTTAAAGAATTTGCCAAATTCCTATATTGTATAAGTTTTTTAACACGGACTTTCGTTTCAAAAACTTCACCATCTCTCATCACAACATAATCGGCATAATTACCACTTTCTACCGCGTTTAAAATTTGCGTCGCTTGCATGGTGGAATGCAGAATATCTCCGTTCATAGCAATGAGCTGGTCACCGTTCCGTATACCTGCCTCCCAGGTAACACCTTCAACCTTAACAATATCAAAATAGATAGCAACACTATCAGCAGTTACCTTTTTTGGGATCCATAAACATTCATCATTGCTTGTTACTCTTACTACGAGCACAAAGTAAAGCTGCACTAAAGCCAACGCAATTAGCAAAAAAGAAACAACTGCGATGATTTTAGTCCTATACTTGAGAAATATGTTTTTAATACTTTTCATAATCAGTTAGACAGCTTTAAGAACTAACATTGTAATATCATCGGATTGCGTAATGCCGGAGGCAAATTTTTGAACTTCTGTTTTAATTCCGTTCATTATCGCTTCAGCAGGATTATCTTTAAGAGATAAAGCTATGCTTTCCAACCTCTCATCAGAGAACTCTTCCCGGTTTTTATTCATCGCTTCCGAAACTCCATCGGTGAACATTATTATCACATCCTCTTTTTTAAGTTTAACTTCTTCAGCAATGTAAGGAATATCCGTCTTCATCACTCCGAGAATCATCCCACCTTTTTCAAGTTTGTTAATCTTTCCGTCTCTTATTAGAAGCGGCGGATTATGCCCGGCGTTTACATAAGTAAAGGTATTCTTTTTGATATTAACAATCCCCCAGAAAAAAGTTATAAATCTGCCGTCGGTTGTGTTTCCTGAAATTAAATCATTTATCAACCCTGTTGCTTCATCAATCTTCATTCCCTGTTTACAAATAACCTGTAAGAACGCCTGTATGTTAGCCATCATAAGTGAAGCGGGAACCCCTTTGCCGGAAACATCTGCAATTGCAATGCAAAAATCATCTTCATCAAGCGGGATAACATCGTAATAATCGCCGCCAACCTGTTTTGAAGAAATATTTAATGCAGCAATATCAAAGTTTTCAAACTTTGGAATGTTAAGAGGCAAAAGGTTGCGCTGTATATCACGAGCAAGGTCCAATTCCTCTTCAAGTTTACGTTTTTCAAGTTCTTCAAGAAACAATCTTTTATTTTCAAGCGAAATTATTGCAAGACTTCCAACAGAAAAAATAAATTCGATATCAGTTTCGTTGTACGGTTGGTTGTTAACACTTTTGCCTAGCAGGATAAGTCCTTTCGTCTTTCCCTGTATCTCCATAGAAACAATAAGTTCAACACCGAGATCATAAATTTTGGTGTATTCGTTTTCCAAACGCTCCTTGCCAATCGAGTTATCAGAAAATATTAAATCATATTCGTTTAGATTTTTTATAAGCTCATCTTTGCCAAATTTACATTCGAGTACATCAATCCCTGTTTCGTTAAAAGTTACTACAGCATATTTAGAAACAAGGAACTGGCCTATAACAGAATAAATCAGCAGCTTTGCAACTTTTGTTGATTCGGAAAACATTCCGAATTCTTTACTCAATTCGAAAAGTGAGCTTAACCGATGAAGACGTGAATCTAGTATACGGTTTACTTTTTTTAATTCGCCAAACACAACAGAGTTTTGAATGGCTGTTGCAGATATATTAAGAATAGTTCCTAAAAATTCCAGGTCATCATTAGTATAATCGCTTTTATTAAGTTTTTCACCAAGGCAAACAATGCCAACACAATCATCAGATGAACTTATCTTTTGTATCGCTTTTAAATTTGCCTTATTCATAAATGCTTTCAATTCATCTTTAGAAGTGCAATCAGGATTTGCATTTAAATCTGGAAAAAGCTTAAGTATACTTTCCGACACTCCTTTTGAATGCTTAAGTACTATCTTACCATTTTCACTAAGCGCTATTAAACCCCTTGTTGCAAGAAATTTACCAAGACAAGTAAGCATGACGTTATTAAGTATAAAATCCAGGTCGATGCTGGAATTTATTATACTGCTGAATTCAACGAGTGCGGTAAGGTTTCGCTTTAGCTTAAAATTGCTTGAATCATTCATTAATGTTACGATTCATTAATATTTTTAGATAGAAGCACCTGGTTATATTTACCAGGGACAGAAATATATTTTACTTCATCCATTAATGTTTTCATAAGGTACATACCAAGTCCGCCTACTTTTCTTTCATCGTAATACTTACGTAAATCCGGATCGGGAACAATATCTGGATCAAAAGAATTTCCGTAATCGATTATAAGAATCGTAAATTTTTCATGATTGTATTTCAACTCTATTTTAATTTCACCATCGGGTAAAGAACGATATGCATGTTTTATAATATTAGTGCACGCTTCATCAACTGCAAGCATAATATTCTCGATCATTTCCTTCTTGATGCCTGCACTAAAAGCATTGCGGCTTATAAAGTCTCTAATATCTGAAAGATTTTCGGTCTTACTTTTTACAATAAGCTCTTTATTATTTGTTGTTTCGTTATTCAATTCGAACTCTCTTTAAACTTGTTTATTGCTTCATTTTCAGTTTTAAAGATCTCGTAGAGCAGCGGAAAACCGAGCAGGTCGAATATGTTAAAAACCTTGTCGCTCATAGTTGAAAGTTTTATATCGCCTTTATTTTCCCGTATCTTTTCTATGTAAGCCATAAAAACTCCAAGACCGGCACTACTTATGTAGGCCAGCTCTTCAAAGTTCACAACAATTTTAAATCTATTATTATCAATCAGTTGGGTGAAATTTTCTTCGAGTGCCGGAGCAGTATGTGCATCCAGATAACCCTTAAGATTTATAACACTTACGTTATCTTTTTCTATAATTGCGGTGCTGAATTCTGCCATTCTTTCTCTCCATTATTGTTAAATTGTTGCCTGTCCCGTCCTTCTTTTTCAGATCGGCGGGATTTCCACTTTAATATAACCAAAGTTATATCATCATACTGCGAATGATCTTTAGAAAATAAAATCACTTCTTTAATTACTCTTTTCGCTAATTCGTCAGCACTTGTTTCATTGTTTTCAACCAATAACTTGGTAAAATACTCTTCACCAAAGTCATCAAGTGAATCGTTCTTCGCTTCGGTTATTCCATCAGTAAATAACACAATGGTATCGTTTTCAATAAGATCAACATTCATTTCATCAAGGGTTTGTTCAAAGTAATCAGTATCACTTAAACCGAGACCAAGACCTAATGGTTTAATCTGTTCCACCGATTCCCCTCTTAAAAGCAGTACAGGGCAATGACCCGCTCTTGCTAAATAAAGCTTTTCTTTTTTAAGATCTATTAAACCATAAGCAGCACTTACAAATGTTTTGCTATCCAGCGCATTTATTAAAATCTGGTTTGCTTTTATAAGTATTTCTTTTGGCTGCTCTATAGTTTTTGACAGTGACTCAAAAATTCCTTTTACTTCTGCCATTATAAATGCCGCCGAAATCCCCTTACCGGAAACATCTGCAATTACAAATCCAAGTTTTGTTTCGCTTATAGGAAAGAAATCATAGTAATCTCCGCCAACTTCAAAGGCAGGTATAAATACAGAAGAGATTTCGAGCCCTTCGTAATCAGGATTTTTTTCCGGCAGAATTTTCCTCTGTATTTCGCGTGCAACATCAAGTTCTTTTTCAAGTCTCTCTTTTTCTATCGATTCTTCCAGCAGGCGCGAATTTTCAATTGAGACAGAAGCATATTCTGAAAAAGTGGTTATTGCTTTTTTATCTTCATCATTAAAATTTCTATCCTCTATTCTTGCAGCCACTAAAATTCCTTTAATTTCTCCACGTGCTTTAAGCGGCGAAAC
>CBEPPX010000216.1:0-4220 GCA_965511205.1 uncultured Ignavibacteriales bacterium
AAATCTACTTTCGTTGGCATATTTATTTTATTCTTTCTTATCTACCTTGATGATTATGTACATGGAGTTGAATCGAGCAGCAGGATATTAATATTTATATACTGGGCACTGTTGTTCGCATCAACAAGCTTCGGTAGGATATTCATCCGTAGTTTACAGCGTACACTTCTTATAAAAGGTATCGGTAGAAAATGCGCAGTTATTGTTGGCTTTAATCCTAAAGCAAACGAAGTGCACGATCAGATTCTTGAGCACCCCGCGTTGGGTCTTGATGTTGAAGCTTATATTGCTGTCAATCCAGATAATGTAGGTAAATCATATAAAAATATTAAAGTCCGCAGCGCAGTCGATCAACTTGTAGATACCGTTCTTAAATCTCATTCAACAGAGGTAATTATTGCATTAGAAAAAGAAGATCACGACCTGCTTGTAGAAATTATATCAAGACTTGAGTATAAAGGGATCGGGCTTAAAATAGTTCCCGATCTTTATGAAATACTTAGCGGGCAGGCACGTACTTCGCAGATTTACGGCATCCCGCTTATCGATATTATGCCGGAGCTTATGCCGGAGTGGGAGAAAAAACTTAAACGAATTCTGGATGTACTGGTATCTTTTACCATCCTCGTTATCACCCTTCCCATTAGCTTAATCTCTGCAATGGCAATAAAGCTTGACAGCAAAGGTCCTGTTTTCTTTGCCCAGAAAAGAAGCGGTGTAAACAGTTCTACCTTCAGTATGGTCAAGTTTAGATCGATGTTTAAAGATGCAGAGAAACATACGGGACCTGTATGGTCTCAGAAAAACGATCCGCGTGTTACAAGAGTAGGTAAAGTATTAAGAAGATTGAGATTAGATGAAATTCCGCAGATGTACAATGTGCTGAAAGGAGAGATGAGTTTGGTTGGTCCCAGGCCGGAGCGCCCGTTCTTTGTTGAGAAATTATCTGAAGAGATTCCGTATTATAAAAGAAGATTAAAAGTTAGACCCGGTATTACCGGCTGGGCGCAGGTTAAACATAAGTATGATGAAAATATTGAAGACGTTAAGGTTAAATTAAGATATGATCTTTTCTATATTGAAAACATGTCAATTAGAATGGACTTTAAAATATTGATGAGGACAATGTATGTTGTTTTATTCGGGAAAGGGCACTATAGTTAATTTGGTTTTAAATTAAAATTCTCAATCGAACTATGGCAGAAAAAAAATCTCTTGTAATTATTCCAACCTTTAACGAAATGGAAAACATACCTCAGCTCATCCCGGAAGTTCTTTCTAAAGATGAAGGTATTGAAATTCTTGTTGTTGATGACAATTCGCCCGATGGCACTGCAGCTTATATTGAAAAGCTGATGCAAAGTAACGTCAAGATCCATCTTATAAAGCGGGATTATAAAATGGGACTGGGGACAGCTTACTTAACAGGTTTTAAATATGCACTTGAGAAAAGCTTCGATTATATTTTTGAAATGGATGCTGATTTTTCCCACGACCCGAAAGAGATAGTAAATTTTTTAAAAGTAATTAAAAATTACGATTTAGTACTTGGCAGCAGATATATAAGCGGGGTAAACGTTGTAAACTGGCCAATGAGCAGGTTAATATTAAGTTACTTAGCAAATATTTATACAAAAATAATTACCGGGCTGCATATTAAAGATGCAACCGGCGGTTATAAATGTTTTAGAAGAAAAGTACTTGAAGCAATAGATCTTGATAAGATAAAATCGAATGGTTATGCATTCCAGATTGAGGTGACATTCAAAGCATGGAAAAAAGGATTTAAGATTAAAGAGATTCCGATCACATTTGTCGATCGTGTTAAAGGAACTTCAAAGATGTCTAATAAAATTGTACGCGAAGCAGTTATGAGAGTTTGGAAACTTAGAATAAGAAGTATGCTTGGTATACTTAAATAGGTGATGAATTGGATCTTTCGATAATAATAGTAAACTATAATGTAAAAGAGTTTCTTCAGAATTTACTTCACTCAATTGATAAAGCTTTACAAAATCTTTCCAGCGAAATAATAGTTGTAGATAATGCTTCTGATGACGGAAGTGTTGAATTGATAAAATCTAAATTTCCTTCAGTTAAATTAATTGAAAACAAAACAAACCTCGGCTTTGGCAAAGCAAATAACCAGGCATTAAAGATAGCTGAAGGTAAATATCTTCTTTTAATAAATCCTGATGCAATTGTTAGTGAAGATACCTTTACGAAAATGATCGAATTTTTGGAAGGACAAAAGGATGCCGGCTTAGCAGGTTGTAAAATTCTCAACCCCGATGGATCACTTCAACTGGCTTGCCGGCGAAGTTTTCCCGGACCGTGGACATCCTTCTGTAAAGTCACAGGGTTGAGTAACCTTTTCCCTAACAGTAAAATGTTTGCACGTTACAATCTTACTTATTTAAATGAAAACCAGACTTACGAAGTTGATGCAATTTCAGGTTCATTTATGCTGCTTAAAAGAGAGGTTTATGAAAAGTTGGGCGGTTTTGATGAACAGTTTTTTATGTACGGCGAAGATCTCGATCTCTGTTACAGGATACAAAAAGCTGGTTTTAAAGTATTTTATGTGCACACAACACAGGTAATACATTATAAGGGAGAAAGCACCAAGCGAAGTAGTATGGATGAAACGAAAATTTTTTATAATGCAATGCACCTGTTTGTAAAAAAACATTTTTCCAGCTCATTCCTCGTTGAACTTATCTTAAGATCGGCGATTGGATTTAGAAAACTGTTTGCATTTCTCGGCAAGCGGAAGCTTATCTTCTTCTCTATTATCCTGGATTTTATTTTCTTCAATATCTCCTTATTCATTGCAGAAAAAATATATATTGGAATGACTACCTGGGTTGGTTTTAATAAACCTGATTACCTGGTTGTTTATACAGTCCCTGCGGTGATTCATATTATCACAGCATCTTTAATTGGTGTGTATAAAAGGGAGGTGTTTTCCGTTCTAAGGAATTTTGGTGCAATTATTTTAAGCTTTATCATTCTTACATCAATAACATTTTTCTTTAAAGAATATGCATACAGCCGTGCAGTTGTAGTTTTATCCTACTTCCTGCTCTTCATTATTTTAACAATGTGGAGGGTGGTTCTAAAACTCTTTTTTAAAGTTGGTGTAAAGTTAGACGGTACAATTAATAAGCGAACACTCGTTGTAGGAGTTGATGATCGCGCAATAGAGATAGCAAAAAAATTAAAAGCACAAAAAAAAGATATTTATAATTTTATCGGGTTTATCGGAAAGTCGCATTCCGATGTAGGTAAAACGCTGGAAGGATTTGAAGTTGCAGGAAGTTTGCAAAATTTTGGAAAGGTTATTAAGGAAAAACAAATTAATGAAGTTATCTTTTCATCACAGGATTTACCCTACGGCGAAATGATGTCACTTGTATCCGCAAGTCCTTATAATAGTGTGGAGTTTAGAATTAGCGGAGATGATCTAAGTTATGCTGCTGGTAAAACTTCCGTTTCAATGCTGGATGATATTCCCTTAATTGAATTACACTATAATATTTCCAATCCCCGGTTAAAAACCATTAAATATCTTTTCGATTTTTTGCTGGCAGTTCCGGTTTTGTTTTTGATTTATCCTTTTATATATTTCTCATCAAAGCTAAGTAAAAAGGAATCTGCTTTTAAAAACTTTATTCTTGGTATCCCCTCTGTTTTATTGGGAAAACGTAGCTTTGTAGGTCCAAAATCAGCAAACAGCAACCTGGGTATGTTCATTGGTAAAACAGGTTTAACAGGATTTTGGTACATTGAGGATGAAGAAAATGAAGCCAATGATAAACTGGATATTTACTATGCAAAAAACCAGAACATTTGGCTGGATCTGGAAATACTTGGTAAAACATTAAATAAAATGTGGAGTAAAAAAGATAAGTAATGGGTAAAACTATTTTAGATTTTGAAAAACCAATTTTTGAACTGGAAGAAAAACTTGTAGAGATGCGAAAATCTTCCAGTGGACTGAATATTGATAAAGAGATTGCAAGAATTGAAGTAAAAGTTGCCCAGCTAAAAGAAGAACTTTATAAGGATTTATCCAGGTGGCAGCGTGTGCAGCTCGCAAGGCATCCTGACAGACCTTATACTTTGGATTTTATAGACCTTATGACTACTGATTTTGTTGAGCTGCACGGCGACAGGCATTTCGGTGATGATAAAGCGATTGTGGGTGGCTTTGCAAA
>CBEPPX010000217.1:0-4194 GCA_965511205.1 uncultured Ignavibacteriales bacterium
TTTACACTCATCACTTTGATCATTAATGAATTCACTTAATCCTTGCTAACAAAATATTATTAAATTATTTTTGGCCTTAGTAATGTAAAAAAGTTGGATAAATAATAATTAATAAATTTACTTTATGAATGATGAAATATAAGTCGGTACAATAATGTCAGATAAAAAAACTTTATGTGAATGGGAAAAGAATGAGATTGAAAAGAAATCAGCTGAATTAATAAAATTGATAACCGATGCTAAATATTATTGTAAAAAATGTGCGAGATCAGCAAATGATAAAGAAGTATTGTGTAAACCAAAAAAAATAGGTAAAGGAAATTAGAACTTAACACTAAACAAGCTTGCGGCAATAGCCACAGCTCTTTCCAAACATTTCCTTTCTGCTTTAACTCCTTGCGGCTGGAGTTAAAATAATTGACCATTTCAATAATTCTTCCAGATAATATTTATTTATGTTTAATAAAGTGATATGTTTAAATAGGAAAAATAAATTAATAATACAGATTTTTTCTTGTTCCACTTAACCAAAATATTTACCAACCAACTACAGAAAAATTTACCGTGAATAATTTAAAAGAAAACTCCGAAGTTGATTTTGCTATTCGCATAGCCGGCGAAGGTGGCGAAGGTGTTATAAGCTGCGGAGAACTATTTGCACAGGCGGCTGCCAGAACAGCGTATCATGTATTTACGTACATAACCTATCCTGCCGAAATAAAAGGAGGTTTTTCGATGATACAGATACGAATACGATCCGGTCGGATTTATTCGATTGGTAGTTCAGTAGATTATCTTATAGTATTTAACCAGCAAGCATATGATACAACTATAAATGATCTTAAAGAAGGGGGAATGCTTATTTATGATCCGGATGTAGTTAAAATAAAAGATAATCTTAACGTTAGAGTTTATCCTATACCCCTTAACAAACTTGTTACAAGCAGTTCAAGCTCTAACCTTGGAAAGAATGTTGTAGCATTGGGTGCACTTGGAAATCTTTTTGATATTGAGTTTAACGTATTAGAGAAATTAATAAAAGACCGCTATGGTGCAAAGGGGAGTAAGATAACTGAAAATAATCTTAATGCATTAAAAGCAGGTTATTTTGCTGGTGAAGCTAATAACTGGGAACGCAAATTTACTTTGTTAGCAGATCCCCAGGCAAAAGAACATTACATGTTAATTTCCGGAAATGAAGCAGTAGCTTTGGGAGCAATAGTTGCTGGCTGCAGGTTTGTAGCTGGATATCCAATAACTCCTGCTACTCCTATATTTGAAACTTTAACTAATTTAATGCCCAAAGTGGGTGGAAGAGCTATCCAACTTGAGGATGAAATCGCTTCACTATCTGCTTGTATAGGTGCCTCGTTCGCTGGTGAAAAAGCAATTACTCCAACTTCTGGTCCCGGTTTGCAATTAATGGGCGAGCAGTTGAATCTTGCTTCGATGCTGGAACTTCCCTTAGTTATAGTTGATGTGCAGCGTGGAGGACCTAGCACAGGTCTTCCAACAAAAACTGAACAGTCTGATTTAAAATTTGCTATCTACGGAACTGCTGGTGAAGCTCCGCGGATCATACTTGCACCAACTTCTGTTGAAGACTGTTTTTACCAGACCATTCGTGCGTTCAATCTTGCTGAGAGATTCCAGATGCCTGCTCTACTCTTAACCGACCAGTCTATTGGTTACAGGAAAGCAACAGTGCGCATTCCCGATTTAACCAAAATTGTAGAACTGGATAGTTCAGTTCATATTGATGATGTTTCTATCCCATCTCCGGAGAAGATTGAAATTGTCAACAGGATTGAAGCAGAAGAGATGGAAGGATACAAACGTTACCTGGATACATTCGATGGAATCTCACCGATCACCACTCCCGGAATGGAAGGCGGACAATACCTTGGTGGCGGGCTTGAACATGATGAAACTGGAAAAGCAAGTTCACTCCCTGAAATTCATTTAAAAATGATGCATAAAAGATTTAAAAAGTTAGAAGCTCTCTCAAAGGCTTTGGAAAAAAACCCACCAGAATTTGAAGGATCTGAAGAAGCAAAAATTGGTGTAATTGGGTGGGGTTCTACTGAAGGGGCTATTCATGAAGCACGAATACTTGCAGAAGAAAGAGGAATATTATTCCGCCATCTGCAGCCTAAAGTACTTTCACCTTTACCTGAGCGCCAGGTACGTAATTTCCTTTCCGGATTAAAGCAGGTAGTAATGGTTGAAGAAAATTATACCGGGCAATTTGCTCATTTTATAAAAGCTAAATTCGGAATTAAACCAATTGAAATACATAAATGTGAAGGAGTTCCATTCACTCCTGAAGAAATTTTTAACGGCATTGAAAAAGTAGAGAGGATAATCCATGAAGAGAGTATTGCAAGATTATAAAAGCGCTATTAAACCGATCTGGTGCCCCGGATGTGGAGACTTCGGAATAGTAAATAGTGTGCAAAAAGCATTAGTGACTTTGAATATTGCCCCAGAAAATATAGTTGCAGTTTCAGGTATTGGCTGTTCGGGCAGATTATCTCATTTCCTTAATACATATTCGCTGCATGGTACTCATGGGCGTGCTGTTCCAACTGCTTTAGGGGCTAAGGCAGTTAAACCCGAATTAACTGTATTTGCAATTGGTGGAGATGGAGACGGGCTTGGCATAGGTGGCGGTCATATAGCTCATGCAGCGCGTAAAAATATTGACATGACTTACCTCCTAATTGATAATCAAATATATGGTTTAACAAAAGGGCAGACTTCTCCAACATCACCTTACGGGATAAAAACCAAAACATCTCCGTATGGTGTTTTTGAAGATGCACTCTCTGCAATACCAATATTTTTATCTTATGATGTTTCCTTTATTGCACGCGCCAACGGTGTTGATATAAAAGCGCTAACGGAAATTTTAATTGAGGCAATTTCTCATAAAGGTATGTCTATTGTTTACATTTATTCGCCCTGCATAACATTCCCGCAATTTGATGGAAAAGGACTGAAGGAAATTTTGCAGCCGCTGCCGGAAGATCATCCTAAAGAAGATAAATTAAAAGCGATGGAGATGGCTTACTCAGAAAAACCAATATATACAGGAATCTTTTACCAAATTAAAAAACCAACGCTGGAAGACCGGCTGCAATCTGTTATCAAGCAAGTTTGTGATAGAGACAATGGCGGAGAAAATTTTTCACTTCAACAAGTGCTTAACGATTTTGCATAGTTAAATTTGCACTCACTAATTTTTATGTGTGAGTGCAGGTTCTTTTTAGTATACATATGATAATGATATAACCACAGCAGTACTTGTTGGGTGTTTAAAAATTTAAGGAAAGTGGCACGGCGTGGGACGGAGAATGGAAAAGACCTAAAGATTACCCACAATTCCAAAAAGAAATAAATAAAATAGTAAACCAACCTAAGTGATAGCTAACTGCTTAATTCTTCATAGGCAGCTTTTAGGCTCATGTTTTTTGCACCTTCCCAGCGTTCGGTTAAATTTTCAAATCCTGGTATATGTGTTGCATTATTAATTTCGTTTAAGGACTTTCCGGTTTTCATTTCTTTATCAACAAATTCAAGTAATGCTGTAAAATAATTCTGCATTGTAGTAAGGTCATCAATTGAACCGGATACATTTTCATCTGAATCTGCATGACCATAAATAAAAATAGTATCCTTGTCAAAAAGTGAAGCTGCTTTCCCTAACACATTAATTGATCCTTCAATAACACATCCTGCCGGGCGGTCCATATATGGATATACTTTGTTAAATACAAGATCGCCCATGTGTACAACATTTGAATTCTGAAAATGGATAAATGCATCCCCACCAGTATGAGCACTTCCCAGGTGATAAGCTTTTAGTTTTTCATTTCCGAGATCAAACTCCCACTCATTTTTAAATGTTGTATCTGCATAAACCTGCTGACTTTCTTTTTCACCTTCACCATAAAATTTCTTCTGTAGTGTAGGACAATTTTCGTGGGCAACTATTTTTTCTGCAAAATCTTTTAAATAATAATTTCCTGATGTATGATCGCCATGATGATGCGTGTTAAATAGTATATCAATTTTTCGTTCAGTTTTCTCCCTGATTTCTTTCATAAAACTTTTTGCAGAATCAGGAAATTGTGAGTCAATAACAACCACAGCATCATCAGAAACATACCAGCCTATTGTTCCGCCTTCCAT
>CBEPPX010000218.1:0-4193 GCA_965511205.1 uncultured Ignavibacteriales bacterium
ACTCTCGCATTATATTTTCGTTCGCTTAAAAGAATAAATGGTCACTTACGAAACATTACTACAAGTGTTGTAAATCCTTTCCACAGGATTGGTTACAAACCGAAGAAAAAGAAAAATTGAAAATGTTTAGCTAGAATAGAATTGGTTGCTACATCAGTTTAAAAGATTTTCTAAACTTTTGAACATAACTTCTTTCATGCTTACAATTCTATCAGGTTCAGCAATATTATTAAGCATATTACCGAACATTAATCCCCAGCTAATTGTGGTAACATAATTGGGCAGGGCAGTATCCATACTTTCTATTCTTCCACTGTAAACCGAACTGAGTATTAACTTTACAATTTTCTCTTCCTCTTTTAGCAATTTTTTAAGAATTTCTTTTTCGGTTTCAAACTTATCATAAGTGAAGAGTTGCAGCATCAAATCGAATAGAAGTTTATACTTTGATACAACAGACTCTTTATAACTAAAATATTCAAGCAGCCTGCCGCCGAGCGGAATATCTTCATTATTAAAGATTGCTTTTATATCATAAATAAATTGAGATGCTTCCCATTCGAGAGTTTGATAGAAAAGATCTTCTTTGGAAGTAAAGTAATGGTAGATGGTAGCTTTACCAATTCTTACATCGCGGGCAATTTCATTAAGTGTAGTTTTGCCTAACCCATGCCGCGCAAATCGCTTTGCAGCCGCACGGATGATTTGATTCTTTCGTTCTTTTGCCAAAAGTAGAATAAACTAATTATGAACTATTTTTTTTGCATCATGAATTAAATCAGAAGCTTTCTTTTTTCCCTCTTTTACTAGTTCCTCTGCCTTTCCTTTACTGCTGTCGTATAATTCATGTGCGTCATCAATTATACCGTCGGTTTTATCAGCAATCTTTTTTCGTAGTTTTTTACCCGAAGTAGGAGCATAAAGCAGCGCAATAGTACTTCCTATTAATCCACCTAAGAAAATACCGACAACAAGCATCCCAAGTTTTTCATCGTTGTTCATTTTATAACTCCCTCTATTTTGTTATTTAAATACTCCTCTAATATAAAAAATCAAATCAAAGATGCAATATTAATAGTCAGTTGCTTATAACTCTCTCATTCATTTTGAGGGACGAATTTATTAGCAGCGATAAAATTATAACAAGTATGCAGCCAATTACATTATACCAGAGGAATGGAATTTCTGTAAAAAAGAAACAATAAAGCACAACAGCTTCTGCTGTGAGAGCTGCAAGAAATGTAGGAGTACCAGGTACCTTCCTTAGATAAAAGGCAGTTAAAAATATTCCTAAAATAGTACCATAAACTAAAGATCCGAGAATATTTACAGCTTCAATTAGGGAACCAAGATGATGAGCAAAAAGCGCGAAGGTGATTGCATAAATTCCCCAGAATACAGTTGCAGTTTTTGATGCTTTAAGATAATGTGAATCGCTAGCTTCTTTTTTTATAAGTCTTTTATAAAAATCGATTACCGAAGTTGTAGCAAGTGCATTTAGTTCAGCTGATGTTGAAGACATTGAAGCAGAGAGAATAGCGGCAAGCACTAACCCAACCAATCCTATTGGTAAAAAGTTTATAATAAAAGTTAAGAAGATAAAATTTGTATCATTAGTATCTGCATCAGGATTTGCTTCCTGGATTAAACCTAATGCTTCATTCCTTATAAGTGATGCTTCATCTTGCTGTGCTAACATCTCTTCCGTTTTTTGATCAACTAAATCTTCATCGCCCGATTCGATTGAAGTGAGAAGCTGCCTGATGGTTTTCTGTTTCTCTTTATAAATATTATCATATTCATCTTCAAGTTTATTGTATTCAACTGCATAGGAACTCTCCTTAATGTTTTTAGTATCCACAGTATTAAAAGTTAGAGGAGGAGTAACAAACTGGTAAAAAACAAATACCATTGCACCGATAAAAAGAATTATAAACTGCATCGGCACTTTTACAATACCGTTTGTAAGCAAGCCCATCCTGCTCTCTGCAATTGAACTTCCCGCTAAATATCTCTGTACTTGCGACTGATCGGTACCAAAATATGAAAGCATTAAAAACGTTCCGCCAATAATTCCCGACCAGAAAGTGTACCTGTTACTAAGATCAAATGAAAAATCGATTGCATTCAGTTTCCCCATTTTTCCAGCGATGTACGCCGCATCTATTACTGAAACATCCTGCGGAAGAAGTAAATAGATAGTGATGAAAGCCGAAAACATTCCGGCTGTAATTATTATCATTTGCAAGAGGTGAGTTTTGTTAACAGCATTTGTTCCTCCAACAGCCGTGTAAAGAATTACCATCGTACCAATTAAAATAATAGTTAAGTTGATTTCCCAACCGAGAATAACTGATAAAATTAATGCAGGAGCATAAATTGTGAAGCCGGCTGCGAGTCCGCGTTGTGTAAGGAAGAGAGCACTGCCTAACATCCTGTTTTTTAAATCAAATCGTTTTTCAAGATATTCATAAGCTGTGTAAACATTTAATTTATTATAGAGCGGAACTGCAGTAACAGAAAGAATTATCATTGCAATTGGAAGCCCCAGGTAAAACTGCACGAAGCGCATTCCATCAACATAAGCCTGTCCCGGTGCGGAGAGAAAAGTTATAGCACTTGCCTGTGTTGCCATAATTGAAAGTGCAATTGTCCACCACCGGCTTGTTCTACCTGCGCGGATGTAAGAGTCTACATCTTTTGTCTTCCTGGTTTTCCATGTTCCGTAAGAAACCACGAAACCAAGAAAACCGCACATCACCAACCAGTCAAGGGTGCTCACTCAAACACCTTTGTAAACAAATAAAATATAAACACCAGAAAAACCAGGTTAAAAAAAACAAAAGAATAAAGCCGCTTCCATGTTTTCAAAATCGGTGGGGCATTATTATCACTATCTGATTTTTGGGAAGAATTATTCAATATTTTTTCCTGCAGAAATCAAATTGATAAAGAGTTTATAAGCGCCGGGCACGCCTGCAGGTAATTCCCTGAAAAAAGATAATCCTGTATAAATAAAAACACCTTCACCATACTCTGCGTACAGAAGAGAACCTTGTTTAGGTGATTCCCCTAAATCGTTCATTTCGAGGATTGGTTCATAGTTATCATCCCATTCATCTGGAAAATACAATCCTCTTTCCTGTATCCATCCATTAAAATCTTTTTCAGTAATTCTATTGGGAAAGTTTAGCAAGGGATGGCTGGCATTTAACAGCTTCACTTTTGCATCCTCTTCGGTAACACGGTCGCGGGAAATCTTAAACTCATAAGGCCCCGGCTCGGCATAGCTCTTACCAAGCGTATTATACTGAACAATGTAAGTCCCACCGTTATAAACATATTCCATAAGCTTATCTTGATAGATATTCATCCTTTTATTTGTGTTGTATGTTCTTATCCCTGCAATTATAACATCATAAGCAGAAAGACTTCCGTTAGAGAGATCTTCATTATTTAAATAAGCAACATCAAAACCTAACTCTTTAAGATAATAAGGAATTTTATCTCCCGAACCTTCAATGTAACCGATTGTGTTAACTATTTTCTGTATATCATTTAATCTAACAAACTTTGCTTTTGCCTGGGGGAAGACTGTTTGCAACGGAATATGATCATAATCAATTGTTACAAAACTATTCCGGTAAGTTTTATTATCAATTATCAGCTCAGCTTTTACAACTGCTTCATCAATTCCTGCCGGGGGTGTTACATTAACTATAAACTGCTTCTCATCATTCTTCTTCTCCAATTTAAATTCTATTTCTGATGGTTCGATTATCCAACCAGCCGGAGTTGTGAGAAATAATTTCCCAGTCGAATTTTCTTTTAGGTTTTTTATGATGAGCCGCACTTCTCTCTTTTCATTTGATGGGAAAAGATATAAACTGCTTTCGAAATTAACAGTTACCGGTGGGGCAATTGAAACAGGGTAATAAACTTCTCCTTTTGTAGGAACGCTTTCCCTGTAAAGAACAGGTGTTGTGAAGACAAATCTACTGCTATCCAGGGAAACACGAAAGCGAGCTATAAGTGAGGGAGGGCTAACAGGTAAATCTCTCATTAGCTGGTCTTCTATTGTAAAAATATTTCCTTCACCTCTCTCTATTAACCAGTGAGGTTGAGTGATTTGAATATTTTCAGGAATTTGAATTTCCTTATCTAATGAAATTATTTCTCCTTTTTCTAATTGT
>CBEPPX010000219.1:0-4188 GCA_965511205.1 uncultured Ignavibacteriales bacterium
TTAGCATTCTTTTGGTTGAAATAGTTATCGATCATTAACGCAAGTTTTTCCCTGCTTCCCTGCTTATCTTTTTTTTGAAGTATCTTTAAAGAAGGAAGTTTACCGATTAGATTATTTCCATCAATTATATACTGCTTCATTCAGAATATCTTCTTGCAAAATTTTTATTACCTGGTATTATAAAACTGGTTCTGCTTGGTTATCTTAAGATCCTGCAGCTGCGGGGCTTTAACCCTTATCTCGAACCTGAATCCGGTGTATGTACCAATTGGGTTCCACGTAAAGTTCATAATCCAGCAATGCAGATCGCGGGAAATCCGAATTTGCGGTGCTGCAAATTCATCATTTTCAATATCGTAGCTTCCTGTAACCGAAAATTTCCAATTACGGGTTAAGTTAAAATTTAAACTACCACTTAAATTAGAAAATTTAGATTCTAGCTCAGGAGTTGGTTTTGATAAGTTGTAATTATAGGTTAAGGCAATATCCCACGGAACATTAAAATCAGGATCGCGGTCAGTATAAATTCCCTGGTAAACATTCCTGTCAGCAGAACCGAGACCAAATTCATCAATTTCGTTAGTAGGAGGCAGTTCTTCACCCGTTTCTTCAGATTTTAACCTACTACCCGAAAGACGTGTGGTTACAGAAAAATTGAGGTTAGTCATTCTTAATAATCCTTTGCCTTCATCAACAAGAAATTTATTTATGCGGGTAACATTGCCTGAATAATCGTACGGTGTAAAACTTGAAGAGCCGGAGAAATCAAAAATATCACTTATCTGTGTTCTGTATGTTAATCTTAAATCGGAAAAGTTAAGTGAATCTGCTGCAAAGTTGTAGCTCATCCCAGCTGTAAGATTAAGTAATTGTATTTTGTTTTCTTTGGAAGTTGTATCAGTTGGATCAGCAATCGTTTTCATTTCAAAATTATTTCCCATAGAAAAATTAAGGTTCTGCTGTTCTCCCGAAGTTGCACCGCCATAGATCTCACGTTCAAACTTGTTATACTTTACTTTTGATCCATCCAAAGAAGTATATTCTTCAAAATAACCCCACTTTGGCTCTGAAAAATCAGGACGGTAACTGTAACTTAAAGTTGGTGTAACAGTATGCCGAATTGCACTTATGCCGGGAATTATAGAATTGAACATTCCATAAATTTTTGTTGATGTACCTACGCCGACACTAAATGTTCGTACAAAATCAATTTTACTTACATCGTTTGTAATAACGGAATCGCTTCCTGTAAAAGAGACTAAAGAAAATTTTTCTATTTGTTTGTTATACCATTTTTCTTCATACCTAAAGGAAGGTGAAAAACTAAATTGACCGAATTTCGGTGACATGTCTGCATTGATGTTATGTTTAATTCCACCTCGTATTTTCAATTCACCATCAACTTTATTCCTGTTATTCTGAAACTGACCTGAATAAGAATATCCAAATAACTCATACCAGCTTTTATCCTGCCCTGAAGATTCACTTCTGAAAGGATAACTTTGTGCTTTCCTGAACGACACACTCGGCAGCACTTCGTAAATATCATTTGTTTGAATAACTTGTCTTCGGCTGTAGTTTAATGTTGCACTGTTGCCTGATTCATCCCATGTTTTAGAGAGAGTGGCATTAGAGATAATTTCATTCCTTAATAAGTCATTAAAATTAGCAACATTACGCGTTAGATAATTTTTAGTTGCAAATTCCAGGTTTGCATCAAATTTTAATGTTGGTGTAAGTGTTTGATTATGAAACCATCTTAATCGCCAGTCAATCTCTTCACTAAAGCTTGGATCGGTTGATTCGCCGCGTAAAAAATCAGAATAGGAACCTTCGATGTTGCCGGAAAAATTATAACGTTTAACATACCGGAACTTGCTGTTTAAATTATAACTTCCGCGAGTGTAATAATCGGCTGTTACGTTCCAATCCATGTAATCACTCATTGCCCAATAATAGCCGAACCTGCCAAAGTATGTTCCGAAAGTTGCATCGCTGCCAAAAGTCGGTGCAATTAAACCGGAGCGCCTGCCTGATTGTAAAGGAAGAACAGCAAAGGGAATAGGGATAGGAATAGGAACTTCACCAAAATGCAAAAAGATCCACTCAGCCGCCAATTGCTCTTCCTGTATAACTTTCATTTTAGGAGAATAGATATGATAATGCGGGCAATCTGCATCGCATGTTGTGTAAATTCCATCTTCAATAAAATAAGTATCTTTACTTACTTTTTTAATTTTTTCACCATGATAAAATGCACCTTCAATTTCTGTGTCAGCCATTGAAAACGAGCCCTGCCCGGTTTTAAAATTGTACGTTATCTTTCTGCCTTCGTAAGTTTCACTACCTTCAATTAAAACCGGCGTGCCTGTAAGTTCACCGGAAGCAGAATCTTTGGGAACACCTACTGCATCAATTTCATAATTTTCAAAATCAACAATAATATTTGCACTGCTTATCTCGGTTGTTTTGTACTTTATTTTTCCATCGCCGTAAATAGCCATCTTCTTATCTTTTACAAAAAAGATTAATGAATCTGTAGAATTTGCATAAACCACCGTATCAACATCTGATTTGCGTTCAATTTCTTCTACAGTTAATGTATCGTTAATAGCGCTTAGCAATGAATCGGCAGGAATTACCAGCACGGTATCATTCGATTGTGCGAACAGACTGATGGTAAAGATGAAAATAATGTTTGCTAACAGAAGATATTTCATACCGGAAAGATAAGAATATGCCTGAACTAAGGGTACTGTATAATTTTAAGACGATCAGGTTGTTTCATTTGTTACAATTGAACTGAACCAGAAACAAAATGATAAAAAACAGGCTCTTAAAATTTACATTCTCCATCAACTTTAGTTGATGGAATAAAGGTGAAGACTAAAATTGCAAAACCGTTTTAACGGTTTATCCCTACCAAATTAATCCTTAAATTGAATTAACAACAATGGAGGATAAATGTCTACCCATTCATATAATAAAATATGGATACACTTCATTTGGGAAACCCTTGACAAACAAAAGATCCTTCCGAAACCTGCAAGACTACAGCTTTCAGATTTTCTAAACAGTTACTGCAAAGAAAAAAAGATTTTTATGAAAACAAATTTTGTAAATGCTGACCACGTTCATGCTCTGATTGACTTTCCAACAAATATTTCAGTAGAAGAATGTATAAAACTGCTTAAAGGTTCGTCTTCTCATTATATAAATAAAAACAGGGTGATAAATGCAAAATTTTCCTGGGGAAGAGGATATGGGGCATTTTCGGTTTCAGCATCTCAGTTAGAAAATGTTGTAGCATATGTTAGAAATCAGGAAGAGCATCATAAAGCAAAAAGCTTTACTGAAGAATATAATTTATTCATTAAGAAGTACGGAATGAAATATGGAGTAAACGATTAAAACCGTTAAGGTGGCCGTTATTACTTAAGTTTCGCCGCAATGAATTGCGGCGAGAATCTAAAAGAAGTAAAAACTAATTCAAACTTAGTTAGAAAATTGGTGATCAACTATCTTCAATTCACCGGGATAATTAATATCACCTAAAACAGTGCTGACTGTTGGATCTGCAAATAAAGTTAACCTTGTTGCTGAACCTTGCTGCCCGCCTAAAGCAAGAACTAAATTTAATAATGATTCGTAGCCCTGGTTTTGAATAAACTGCATAAGATCAAAATTTATTTGAATTGGAATTAACGAAACTTCACCCGTTCCCGGAACTGTTACTGGAGAAGCAATGTTTCCTGAAATTGTTTCCTTGTTATCAATCTGCAAATGCCAGGGAAAGGCTTTAAGTGTCGCATCAGTTTTTTTATAACCGCCCGTTCCATCATTTGGATTTTTTGCTTCAACATTAAGTGTAAATGATATGGGTAATTTTCCGGATGTAACAATTGATGAAAGGTTTATTATTTCCAGCGGGCTAAAATCCCCCAGCTTCGATTTATTTGAAATGTCTATTCCGTTTACATTAAAACCATTCACATCTCCAAGTTTAAATTGAAGCCGTGAAAGATTAGTAATGGTTTCATAAATGCTGCAATTGATTCCGCTAAACATTATTAAAATAACTAGTGAGAAAAATATTCTTTTCATACTATAGTCCCTTTTGTGATTGTTCTATTTTCTTAATTATTATTTCTGCAACCTTCAATGCTCTTAATCCATCTTCGCCGGAAA
>CBEPPX010000220.1:0-4155 GCA_965511205.1 uncultured Ignavibacteriales bacterium
GGTGAGATGTAAATGTTGAAAGATCATCTTCTATCGATTGCTCATCTCCGATATCTATAAGAATATTTTCGAAAATATGAATGTTTGAATCAGGGCTGGCTGGAATATGGATGCCGGATTGTAGAAGTAAACTTAAAAGTCCAATTGTTTTTAGTACAACAGTTTTACCACCTGCATTAGGACCTGTAAGAATTATAATCTTTTCACTACTCAATTTTACATTTAAAGGAACTGCTTCTTTTCTTCCAAGTTTTTTCTGTAAAACAGGATGGCGTGCATCATTAAGAAAAAATGGTTTTTTATCATCAATTGAAGGAAAAGAGCCGATAATTTCTATAGAGTGTTTTGCTCTTGCAAAAACCGAATCAATATAAGATACTGTATTCAAAGATACTTTCAGCTTTTCGCTTTCCTTACCGATTAAATTTGTTATCTCTTTTAATAATCTTTCAATCTCTCTCCTTTCAGCAAAATTTAAAGAGATAATTTCGTTATTGAGTTCAAGAGTTTGCTCAGGTTCAATGTAAACAGTCTGCCCGGTTGATGATTCGGAATGGATAAATCCTCTAAGATGTCTTTTATGCTCAACTTTAATGGGGATTACCATTCTTCCATCTCTTAAAGTAAGATAATCCTCTCTAACCATTTTCTGGTCTTCAAGCGATTTCATAATCCTGTTTATCGATTTGATCAGCTCGCCCTGTTTATCTCTTATATCTTTTCTAAGCTGGGAAAGCTTCTTGCTGGCTTTTTCCTTCACTTCACCATTATCATCAATAACATTTTGAATGTGGTGTTCAAACATTTTATCAATAAAAAGTTCCTGGTTGTAATTTGTAAGGAGAGGCGCTGCTTCAGAGTTATCTTTTATAAACTTATATAATTTACGTGAAGTTGCGGCAAGATTGAGAACCTGTAGAATTTTTTTACTACTTAAAACTGAGCCTTCAATTTTACTGTGTAGGAGAGTTTCTGTAAGATCGGGAATGAACTCAATTGGAGGAGGAACATTTTTGATAAGGATTTCTTTTGCATGGTTAACCGTTTCCCCTTCCCTGTTTATAAATTCCTTATTCGTTACGGGGTTTATATTCTGGATTAACTGCTTTCCCTTTTCTGTAATCGAATAGTTTGAAACCTGGTTAAGAACCTTTTGGAATTCAAGCTTTTCCAGGGTTATTGGGGTAATCATTTTACCGTATCTTTTTCGTTTATGTAATCCTCAATAATTTGCTTTGAATCGGGAGTGTAATTGCCTAAATAATCTATAGTTAATGGAAGTAATTGAGATGTATTCTCGTAAAAAGCGGACGATTTTTTAACAGAATTATCAGGCAAATCGAAAATATTCAAGATCAGTAGAACAGCACTTAAAAAGAATAGAATTTGTACAATACCAACCGCTCCGCCGACTAGCTGGTTTATGATATTATTTACGCGGTCAAAAGGATGTATTATTCTTTTAAGTAATGTGAAAACGAGTATCACACCAAAAAAGAGTACAACTCCACCGATAATCTCAGCAAGGTAAAATTCTATTCCGAAAGCAACTTCTATCATCGTACCAATCTTACCAGCAAAAACAGCAGCAGTAATGATAGCAAGTGCAAACCCTAAAACGCCTATCAGCTTTCTTATAAATCCATCCTTAAAACCAAGGATGAAACCAATAAGTACAGCAACAATTATTAAAATATCAATTACGTTCAATTTTAACCCAGCACTTTTTCCACGGCAGCTTTAATTGCTTTACCTTCTGCCTGTCCTTTTAATTTTTTAATTGATGCCTGCATCAGCTTTGGAAAATCTGCTTTACCAGAGGCACCAATTTCCCCGGCAATAGCTTTTACTTCGTTTTCCACTTCTTCTTCTGTTAATTGTTTAGGAAGATAATCTATAATAACTTTTAATTCTTCTTCTTCAATAGATGTAAGATCTTCTCTTCCTGCTTTATTGTATTCTTCAATTGCTTCTCTTCTCTTTTTTGCTGCAGAACTAAGCAGTTTTATCTCTTCCTCTTCATTAAACTCTTTATTCGTACCGCTTTTTTCAAATTCAAGTATTAAAGCTCTTATAGAACGGACAGTTTTTAATCTTAACTTATCTCCTGATTTAAGTGCTTCTTTAAGATCGTTGTTTATTTTATCTTTCAGATCCATATTTCCCTCAATTAATGAAAAAAGCAGGCGATTAAAAGAAATAATCAACCTGCCTTTTTAAAAAATAATTTGTTATTAATCAGATTTTAATATTGGACGAATAATTTAATCGTAAACAAAAAGCTTTCCTTAGCTCCTGCTGGATATCTGTAACTAATCCCATATCAGTACCTACATCAACTCGAAGAGAAACAATAACATTGGGCAGTTCCTGTCTTTTGCTGTACATAATTCGCTGAACTTCTTCTACCTGAACAAAACTATCATTAATCTGCATCTTTTTATTGTTTCCCACCCAAATGTAAGCAACCAATCTTTTGTTTTCTATTTTTTCCAGAGCCTCAGCTTCAGGAAGTCTGTAATCAACTAATACTTCAACTTCTCTCATAGTTGTGGTTACCATAAAGAACAGGAGCAGCATAAATATAATATCAGGCATGGAAGCTGTTGGAATTTCCTGCTTAGTGCTTGCTCTTTTCTTTTCGAATTTCATATATACAATTCCTTAAAACTATTATTTAACTTGTTCCGGCTCCGCAAGAGATATAATGATAGGCACAGCATCTTTTACTATTTGCTGCTCTTCTTCGATTATATCATCATAATCGCCTCCGAACCTGGAGTTAGAGTATTCATCTCTAACTTCGAAGAAAGCCATTTTTATCTGGTCAAGCGCCTGTATATAAACATTATAAACGGTTTTCCTGTCAGTCTTTAATGATACAATCAGTTTTTTCTTCTTAGGAAGGTCAATCTTTGATTGAATTCTTGGTTTTAATGTAGTCTTAATCTGGAAAACTGATATTGGTGCACCATCAAGCAGTACATCACCAGTTTCATTTATAAGCAAAGCAGCCATTCTATCAGGATCTACTTTAACTTCTTCTATCTCATCGGGAGGAACATATTCAGGTAGTGTTAATCCAATTCCTGTATCAACATCAATAACAGTTGCAACCAGGAAAAAGATTAATAGAAGAAAAGCAATATCCGCCATTGAGGCTGTTGGAATTGATGCTTCCCGTAGTTTTTTCTTTTTAATCATTGATCGTTACTATTTTTTGTTGTACAAAATTAATAGTTATTAATTAGCTTGCTTTTATTTCTTAGTCTGTACTTCGTACAGAGCATCAATTAGTTCAATGGAAGCTTCTTCCATATCGCCAACAAGCCGATCAATTCTTGATACAAGAAAATTGTAAAATACCTGGAGTATAATTGCAACTACAAGCCCGAACAATGTGGTTAAAAGTGCAACCGAAATACCATCTGCTACAATTGCGGGTGAAATCTGGGCAGCCTCTTTAATAGCATCAAATGCTCCGATCATACCTTGAACCGTACCAGTAAAACCGAGCATAGGGGCAACAGTAATAAATGTGGAAATCCAGATCATTCCTCTTTCCAGGAATCCCATCTCAATGCCACCGTAAGCAATAATAGCTTTTTCTGCAGCTTCCAATCCTTCATTGGATCTTAATAAACCGGCATGGAAAACAGAAGCAACAGGACCGCGAGTGCTTGAGCAAAGCTCTTTAGCAGCTTCTACACCACCGTCATCTAAAGCTCTTTTAACCTGAACAATAAACTTTTTTGTGTTGGTTTTTGAACGAGTTAAAGTCCACATTCTTTCGAAGCTAAAAGCTAATCCTAAAACCAGGCAGAATAAAATTGGGTACATAAATCCGCCGCCAGCTTCAAACTTTGTAGTTAAGTAGTTTAAAGCACCGCCGCCATCATTGGTGGTTTGTGCAATAACATTGTACAAAGACGAAATGATGCCTGATAAATACATATACAATTACCTCCTAAATATTAAATAATTGATACCAAGGATATGAAATAATTCAATAATTTTATTAACAAGTAGCACTACAATAAACATTTCGGAATATAATGTCAACTAATAGGCTTTTCCTTAAAAGATAAGATAAAATCTTAATTAACAATTAAATTGGAACTTATTCAATCCAAAGACATAGGGTAAATTTATAAA
>CBEPPX010000221.1:0-4147 GCA_965511205.1 uncultured Ignavibacteriales bacterium
GGATTTAATATTATTGGGGAGAGAGATGTTACAACACCGGATAATGTTAGAGAAGATGGAAACGATATCTGCGGATTCAAAGGAAAACTTATAGTCTTTTCGAGCGATGAATATGTGAAAACCTTAACATCGTTTGGAAATAAATATCTTGCAGCATCTTTTCTGCGCGTTGGAATCCATCAAACTAATGAAGGAATACAGATAATTATTGCTGATCCGGAAACTATAAACAGGATTGTTTTTAACGATCTTAATGATGAACAGTATAAAGATGCCATTAGCAAAACACTACCATTTAAAACGAAGATAATAACCGCACTTCATAAAGTTAACAGTGGTACAAAAGTAAATGAAGTAGGAGAACCTAAGAGAACAGCTGAAGAACTTCGTGATGCTGACAGAGATATGTTTATGATGGTTGGTCCCATGACGTTTTTCGATGATGAAGATCAGTTCCCGGTAATTTATTCAGAGAAGAACAGTAAAGGTTCGGCTGGAATAGAAGAACTGAAGCAAAAAATGTTCAACAACATAAAAAGTTTTAAACCCAACCAGGATGATAAAGAATACAGGTGGACTAAAAACCCGGCAGAAGACCTGGAATGGAAAGTAGTTGGAGAAATATATTCGCCTGATAAAAATGCAGTAATGTTTGGTTTAACAAGGAACCGTACTGAAGCAGTTTCGTTTTATATTGTTGGCGATGAAACAGATGAAAATATGTGCCCGGGATTAGATCATCTTACAGCCTTCCCAATTGAAGTGATGCTGATTCAGGATGGAGATAAAATTAATGTGCACAGCTGCAGAGAAATGTTCAGAATGGATATGTACTTCTGGGATGCCGGAATGGCTGCATTTATGGATCATATGGGAATGCCTGGAATGCTTGATGAATCTATCTACCTTGCACTTTTTGGAAAAGAAAAAGAATAAATTTTTGCCTCCTACTATAATAAAAAGGTCTGTCTTTTTTGAAGATGGGCCTTTTTTCAATTAATAACATCTCATCTGTATTTCTCAAATTGATTAATTGAAGCTGGATTTGTGGATGCAGCAAAAACTTTTACCAGTACTTCATTGTCTTTGGGAACAGACTTTTCTACTTCTTTGAGTTTGGAAATCCTCCATAAGGAGTCCTTTGGACATCCCTTTGGGAGAAGAACTTCCGGCGGACCGTATTTTGTGTAGATTATTGCTTTCATTCAAATATTACTGATGATTTAAACAGAAGGTTATTCAATCTTCATATATGTGGTAACTAAAATCAACTATCTGTTTTAAAGTGCATAAACAAACTTAAGACTGTCATTATTAAAAATATGATAACGGTTATTATCGTCCATTGCTTTCCACTATGAGTAGCAATTCCTATCATACCACCAAATGATGCATAAAATAATAATATGTATGGGATTACAATACTTTGATTATGTCTGAAATCTATTTTAAAGATGTAGTCTAATAACAATTCCAAAATGATGAAGCTGATCATCAAAATCAGTTGAATAAAATATAACAATTCTCTTTTGGTTTCGAATGCACTAACAAACATTATTATTAAGGGAATGATACTTGAAATGAAGAATATACCCAGCCAGTATTCAATTTTAGGGTACTTGTAGATTCTCGCTAAAAAGATTCCGCAAAGAATTATGTTGTTAACATTGGCTACAATGGTACCTAACAGATTAATACTGGCTTTTGAAAGTAACATTGTTCTTTAAAACTAAAATTTATTCGGTTTTTTTTTAATAGATTTGAATTTAATATCTACCTTAACCAACTTTTTCATCATCTGCTATATTTATTACAACCTTGCCTCGGGTATGTCCTTCTTCAACATACCGGATAGCTTCAGGAACTTCACTTAAAGTATAACGACGGTCAATAACAGGTTTTATTTTGCCGGATTCAAGAAGCTCCTTCAGAAAAACCAGATCTTTTTTGTTTGGTTTCGCCGTCCCTAACCCACCGATTTTCTTGTTCCCTATCATTGAAACTAATGGACCAAGGAACATATGCTGAAACATTCGAGACAAGGATGAAAATCCAATGATAACACAAAGCCCATTGGGACTTAATGCACGCTTGAGTTCAGCGACTGAACGGTTTGCAACATTGTCAATGATCAGATCATACTTCTCCCCAGTGTTTGTGAAATCTTCCTGAGTATAATCAATAACTTTTTCTGCTCCAATCGAGCGCACCAAATCCAGATTCCCGGTACTGCATACGCCGGTAACTTCAGCTCCAAAATGTTTTGCAAGCTGAACTGCAAATGTTCCTACACCACCCGAGGCACCAATAATTAATACCTTTTGCCCTGACTGAATTTGTCCTTTATCGCGAAGACCCTGAAGTGCACTCATTGCCGCTACTGATACTGTTGCACCTTCTTCAAAAGAAATATTAA
The DNA here is from genome assembly GCA_965511205.1 of uncultured Ignavibacteriales bacterium. GTDB lineage: Bacteria > Bacteroidota > Ignavibacteria > Ignavibacteriales > Ignavibacteriaceae > JAZGGS01. The sequence continues at coordinate 2,417 of CBEPPX010000221.1, forward strand.
CCGGTTTCAGTACCACGCTCTTTTCTGTAACGCAAACATATTCGGCAAAAGCTCCACCCCAACCGCAGGCTCCAAATACATCATCACCCGGTTGAAACTCCTTTACATTTCTGCCAACAGCTTCTACCTGCCCTGCAATATCGATCCCGGGAATTATATTTTTTGGTTTAAAGAGCCCGAAACTCAGACGGGCAAATTTGGGTTCTCCTCTTATCATATGCCAGTCTGCCGGGTTTGCAGATGCAGCAAAAACCTTTACCAGCACTTCATTTTCTTTGGGAAAAGGTTTTTCTACTTCTTTAAGTTGAAGAACTTCCGGTGGGCCATATTTTAATAATGTTATTGCATTCATTTCAGTTAGGCTACCTTATCAGAAACTGCTTATATTTTTATTTTATTAAAATCTAAACCAAATGAATCTTGCTTTAATACTGCTTGCTTAAGCTCAATATTTTTCTTCTTTGCAATTCGAATCAGTTCTTTTTCATTTTCCTTTGTTATTCTGCATCCTAAAATAACTTGATCTATAATTCCTTCCGGAATGATAATTGACTTATCAGGTAAATCAAATAATATAAATCGTAATTCATTTTCATATTTCCAATCCTTCGATTTTATTAAAAGTGATTTTGTATAACTTTCCATTTTCTCGAATTCAAAAGGAATTAAAGTGGGATATTCATTCTGATAATCGACGTAGTCCCAATGAATTATTAAATCTTTCTTTACGCAATCCGTTTCTATAAATTCACGAAACTTTTTACAATTGAATCTTATACAAATACCCTTATGTAAATTAGAATAGTGAGACCATAAAAGAATATTATCTTTTTTGGTACTAACAGAAAATATTCCAAATTTTGTTGCAGCAAACTCACGTTGAACATTGATATTATATTGAATTCTTTCTGGATTACGGATATCATTAATTCTTAATTCATTTCTGGCAACCCTTTTTACTTCATTCTCGGTTAACATTGGGTGCTCATGACGAACATGTTCAACATATAAACTAAAAATTTGTTCATCACTACCAAGATCATATCTAAATGGTACTGTCGAATCAAAAGGATCATTAAACTTACGCACAGATGGAAAAAATATTTCATTTTCCACGAGGATTTTTTTATGAAAATCTTTTTCCCAAGTCACATATTTATAAACGTACTTGGGTAATTCTATGGATTGCATAAACTAAATGATTAGGAAATTATATATAGGAGACGACCAGGCAAACCGAGCAAGTTTCATCTTTTGCCTTCAATACAAAACCATTCTTGACCATTCTTCCATAATTACACAAGAAACTTATGCCTGTTCAGGGAAGGAATCAAGGAAAGTTTGTATTTCAATTTTCAAATTTTTAGGTGAGGATAACGAAATTACAGTAAGATATAGGTGGGATTTTGGCAGTTCCCTTTGTATTCAGATTTTTTTCTTTGAGTATTTATAAAATTGTTTAAGAGAATCCGGATTTGCAAGAGCATCCTTATTTTCAACTGCTTCTCCGTTCACAATTTTAGTAACTGCAATTTCAACCTTCTTCCCACTGATAGTGCGAGGAATATCATCCACCTGGTAAATGCCAGATGGAATATGCCGTGGTGTTGCTTTGTTTCTAATGTTCAATTTTATTTGGTCAATTAATTCGTTCTCTAGTTTTATTCCTTCTTTTAGCACCACAAATAGCAATACTTCAACATCGCCATTCTTTTTTTTACCGATAACTAC
>CBEPPX010000222.1:0-4143 GCA_965511205.1 uncultured Ignavibacteriales bacterium
ACCGAAGTTGATCTGCTGATTGGCGATGCTGCAAAAGCAGAAAAGGAAATTGGCTGGAAAGCCCAAACTAAATTTGAGGACCTTGTTCAGCTAATGATAAAATCAGATATGGAAAAAGTTTTGAAGAGGGGCTTTTAAGAATCGTTTCAAAATACGGGCAATATTGATCAATGCATCCTCACACTTTGTGAAAACCCTAATTACACTTAAATTAAAGTTCACTTTATCAAAATTAACGGAAGTTTGAATGAGAATTATTGCTTCATTATTTATTATAAGTTTATTACTAAATTCTTCAACTTTTTCGCAAGGTACCAAAACACAAAAGTATAATCCGTTTTCCGGAACAGTTGTACTTTCTGTGGAAGCAGGAGCTACACTTGCAAGTACGGATTACGAAGGTCTTGGAACCGATTACCTAGGCAGACTATCAATCGAATATTTCTTCCCTGCGTGGGTTAAAAGCTCTTTCGGTTTAAGAATGTTTGGAAGCGCAGGATTTCTAAGCGGGAACGATCCGGGTCTCGATCCTAAAGAATTCAGAACAAATATTTCTACGCTGGGTGTTGGTGTAATTTTTATGTTAAGTATTAATGATGAACTTTTCCCTTATTTCTTTGCCGGTATCTCAAGTCTTAGTTTCGATCCGAAAGGTGAAGGAGGTGTGCAACTCCCGAATAACAAAGCAGGTGTTTACAGCAGGAGCGAAATTAACTACAATGCAGAGCTAGGAATAAAATATCCCGTTACAGAAAATCTTTCTCTTAATCTAAATACCGGTGTACAGATGTCGCCAAACGATTGGCTCGATGATCAGGCAAAAAGTACAAGCAATGATATGTTTTTTACAATTATGGGAGGCATTTCTTATTCCTTCTTAACTGAATATGATACAGACGGTGATGGTGTAATCGATTCGGATGATAGCTGCCCAAACACTCCCGCTGGAATTAAAGTGGATGAGTTTGGCTGCCCGTTGGATTCTGATAAAGATGGTGTTGCCGATTTTATGGATGACTGCCCCGAAACTCCAAAAGGAGCAAAGGTAGATTCAAAAGGATGTGCACTAGATTCTGATAATGATGGCGTGCCTGATTATATGGATCTTTGCCCCGGAACTCAGAGAGGTATTTTAGTTGATGATTACGGCTGTCCGTTTGATATGGATTCAGACGGTGTTCCTGATTATCTCGATAAGTGTCCTGATACTCCTTATGATGTTGATATTGATAAAAACGGCTGCCCGGTTGATTCAGATCTTGATGGTGTCCCCGATCATATCGATCAATGCCCGGGAACTCCTCCGGGAATGCAGGTGGATAATCGTGGGTGTGAAATTACACCTATAATAATTCCAGAACTGGAAATAACCCCGGAACCGATAATCGAAGAAAAAGGACCTATTGAAGAAGTAACACTTAGCTCTGAAACTTCATTTGAATTTAACAGCGCTGAACTGAAACCGGCTGCTTTCCCCCAACTTGATAAAGTTCTTGAAGAGATGAAAAAGTATCCTATCTCAAGATGGAGAATTGAAGGACATACCGATAACGTTGGCTCGAAGGAAGGAAATATTCAAATGTCTCAAATGAGAGCCAATTCTGTTTTAAACTATTTTGTATCGAGAGGAATACCCAAAGGCAGGCTTACTGTTGTTGGGCTAGGCAGCATAGAACCAATTGCCGATAATAAAACTCCTGAAGGAAGAGCAAAAAACAGGAGAGTAGAAATTATTAGAGTAGATAAATAAAAATTTTCATATTATAAATTCCAGGAGGAATAAATGTTTGATGATAAATATCAATTTACTTGTGTAGATAGATTTCTAAAATATGTTAAATACGATACTCAATCGGATGAAGAATCAACATCCTTTCCCAGCACAGAAAAACAAAAAATACTTTCTAAGGATCTCGCAAATGATCTGAAGGCAATGGGGATTGAAGATGCACATATGGATGAGTGGGGTTATGTTATGGCAACCCTTCCTTCCAATACTGATAAAAAAGTTGACCCGATTGCTTTTATTGCTCACGTTGATACATCTCCTGCAGTTACAGGAAAAGATGTAAATCCTATCATCAAAAAAAATTACCAGGGTGGCGACATAGCTTTAGAAAACGGTGGCTGGGTTATTAAAGAAAGTGAAAATCCTGATCTAAAAAATATGATTGGTTTTGATATCATCACTACTGATGGAACAACTTTGCTTGGTGCAGATAATAAAGCAGGTGTTGCCGAAATTATGGATGCTGTTGCTTATCTTCTGTCTCATCCAGAAGTAAAGCACGGACCCGTTAAAATTTGTTTCACTCCTGATGAAGAAACCGGTAGAGGAACTGAAAAAATTGATCTTAAAAAACTTGGGGCTAAGTATGCTTACACTGTTGATGGTTCAAGCAGGGGGGAAGTTGAAATAGAAACTTTTAGCGCCGATGCAGTTAACATTAATTTTATTGGGAAGAACATTCACCCCGGTTATGCTAAAGGTATAATGATCAACTCGATGAAAGTGGCTTCTGCTTTTATAGACAGCTTACCAAAAGATAAACTCTCCCCGGAAACAACAGCAAAGAGGGAGGGATATTTTCATCCTGTATCAATGAGTGGTAATGAAGAGAAATCATCTTTAAAATTTATCATTCGCGATTTCAAAACTTCCAACCTGAAAAAACTTGAGGATCTTCTCAAGAAATTTGCTGAAGAAACCATAGCTAAGTTTCCCGGCTCCAAATTAGAGTTTGAAGTTGTTGAACAATACCGGAATATGAAGGAAATCCTTGATGATCATCCACGGGTTTATGAATATGCTTTCGAAGCGATGAAGAATCTTGATATAGAACCACTAACCCACCCTATTCGTGGCGGAACAGATGGAAGCAGGTTATCCTTTATGGGTCTGCCAACTCCGAATATATTTGCAGGTGAACACAGCTTTCATTCACAGCTTGAGTGGGTTGCAATTCAGGATATGGAAATGGCTGTAAAAGTTATTGTAGAAATTGCCCAAGTCTGGGAGCGAAAATCTTAGTACAAAGTTTAAGCACGTAATAGATGAAAATGTGATGCATCTTTTACGTGCTTTTTCATTTTAAATATATCAAATTTATGAAAACAGAGATTACTCAAAAACCTGAACTAATGGCTCCTGCTGGCGACTGGACAATGCTGAGAACCTCTGTACAAGCTGGGGCAAATGCAGTTTATTTTGGCGTTGATAAACTTAACATGCGCGCCAAAGCTGCAAACTTTACGATTGATGAGCTTCCGGAGATAGTAAAGTTCTGTAAAGAGAATGAGGTAAAAACATTTCTTACAATTAATTCAATCGTTTTTGAAGAAGAGATAAACGAACTGGAGGAGATTATCATCTCCGCAAAAAAAAGTGGAATTGATAGTATTATCTGTTGGGATTTATCTGTAGCTGAATTGTGCAGCAGACACGATTTACCATTTTGTATTTCAACTCAGGGTTCTGTTTCAAATTCACTTGCGGCTTCAATTTACAAAAAACTTGGTGCAGTACGTATTGTCCTCGCTCGCGAATGTTCACTTGAAGAGATAAAAAAAATAAGAGCAAACACCGACCTGGAAATTGAAGCATTTGTTCACGGGGCGATGTGCATTGCTGTTAGCGGAAGATGTTTTATGAGTCATCATATGTTTGGGCATAGTGCAAACCGCGGCGAGTGTGTTCAATCCTGCAGAAGAGAATTTGAAGTATATGACAGCGCTTCTGATAAATCATTAATAATGGGTGAAGATTATGTGATGTCTCCCAACGATCTTTGCACAATTGAATTAATAGACCAATTAATTGAAGCTGGAATAGATTCATTCAAAATAGAAGGGCGAAAACGCAGTCCGGAATATGTTGCAAAAACTGTTTCTGTTTATCGCCGTGCAATCGACCTTTATTTTGAAGGTAAGCTTACTGATGATATTAAAAAAGAAATGTTGGAAGAATTAAAACAGGTTTATAACAGGGGATTTTCTTCGGGATTTTATTTTGAGGTTCCTTCATCCGAAGATTACGCAGACATCCACGGTTCAAAAGCTACTAAGAGAAAAGAATATTTAGGCAAAGTTCTTAACTATTTCCAGAAACCAAAAGTAGTTCACATATTAATCGAATCAGGTTCG
>CBEPPX010000223.1:0-4142 GCA_965511205.1 uncultured Ignavibacteriales bacterium
TAATTCATTGTTGCTATGTCACCTTCGCCTGCAAGAGCAAGTACATACAAAGAATAAATAATTTCTTTATTGGCTATCTTATGAACCGTTCTACCTGTTTGTGATCTGGTTATATAATCGAAAGTGCTTCTCTCTTTCGCTTTTTTAGAGATGTATTTGAGAAGTTTTTTCAATACATTTTCCGAAACATCGTATTCACCCTTTTTTGCTTCCAACAGAAAATGTGCTGCATATATCGAGCCCCACCAGTTAGCATAAGTTCCTCCCTGCCAGTATGCCATCGAACCATCATATAACTGCATTGATTCAATCTTTCGAATCCCCTCTTTAACATAGTAAACCGGATTGGTGGTTTTATAATATTCCGGGGCAACCAGCTTCGCAAGATCTTCAAAATACAATTGTGGGAATAGTTTCGAGACTGTCTGTTCAATACAACCATGCGGGTAACCAACAAGATACTTTAACTGTTTTGCAAACATAACTGCAGGAAATTTGCTGATTGTAAGTGAAGTTGTTTGTGTCCCCTTCAGGAAGTTTTTAGGAATATCAATTTTAATTTCATTACCCGCTTTAATTGTTCCCGAACCCGTCTCAACTATTAGCGGAGAGATTGGTCTTATCGCAATATCAATTTCTTCTTTTATTGTTGCAAAACCAGAAGTTTCGAATATAATCTTTCCTGCACCAACCTCTTCTGTTGCTTCAATTCCAAAAACCGCAACACCGGTTGAGTTAGGTTCAATCTTTAACGTTTTTTTCTTCGATGATGTTATTTTCAGCGGTCCCTCAACGTTCACACTTATATCAATATTTGCAACTTTATTAGTTGTGTTTATTACCGTTACAGGTGTAACTAAGGAATCATTTACAGCAAGGAATCTTGGAACTTGCGGTTCAATTATTAAATCATCAGCAACTTTCATATGTTCTTCTGCAGAACCAAAACGTGAATCGGTGTATGCAATTGCCATTAATCTAACATCTCCGTTGAACTGGGGAATATTTAAAGAAACTTTTACTTCACCATTGCCATCAGTTTTTTTAATTCCACTCCAGTAGGAAAGAAGTTTAAATCTTTTAACAGTAATGGGATTGGTTCTCTTTTCTAATTGCTCCTCCATCATATCACCCCCACCCGGAGAAGAATTTTCAGAAACAATTTCCGGAAGAAGAAGTTTATAAAGGTCATAACTGTTAACCATAAGAGGACGTTTTGCGTACATATACTTGTAAGGATCCGGAGTAATAAAATCAGTTATCTGCAAAATGCCTTCATCAACGGCTGCAACTGTTACATAAATATCTTTTTGCGGTTCAGTTTTAATTATTATCTGTTGAGTTGTTTTAGGTTTAATCTTTTCAGGTGCTGTAATTGTAACAGGCAATTGATTTTTACTTTTTACTACGCGCATCGATGCAAAACCATGACCAACCAGAAACGGGACAGAGTTATCCTTATTATGCTTTTTGAAAAGAGTTGCAGTTACATAAACATTTGGCATGTGATTATCATCAAGGGGAATTTCAATCTCAGCAGATTTAGTCTCAACATTTACATATTGATAAGAGTGAACATTGTTCCTCTCCAGGGTTACAAGCAGTTTTCCAGAGAAAGGACAAGTGAATAATATCTTTGCCTTTTCACCCGGTTCATATTCCTCCTTATCGAGAACAATATCTATTCTTCCTTCTTTATCTACTTCAAATGAAGAAGCGGTAGATGAGCCCCATCCGTAAGCGTAAAAAACTTTCTTTTGATAATCTTCACTATCTTTTTTAAAAATTCTAAGCTCATATTTACCCGATTTAGAAACAGCGAATGTAAACGGAGTTTCGCCGCTAATATCAATATTCTTTTCCCATTCATTTAATTCCTTCTGCTCAGAAGCGTAGTAGTAGTTACCGGAGTAATCCTTTTTTAAAACAGTTTGCCATTCATATCTTACAAGTTTTGTTTTGGCTTTGAAGTCTTTAATTATTTTATCATCTGGATTAACGGCAATAAGATTAAAAGTTAAATTCTCATTTACCCCGAAATAATAATCAGTTGATTTAATTCCGATGAAATAATTTTTCGGGTAAACATCAATGCTCACCGTTCTTGTAACTGTTCTTCCGGTTAAATCGAATACACTTACATAAGCATTAATAGAAGCAATTCCTGAACTCTTTATATCTGGCGAAACGAGATATTCAATACCTGCATTGCCCTGCTCATCTAACTTCCCTTCCAAAAAAGTGTTATCAATATTAGAATTAACAATTGATGAATTTGTAAAATAATAACCGGAATGATTTTTACTATAAAAACCTCTGTGCTTCAATTGAATATCTGCCTCATACCGTAATCCGGATGCTTTACCGCCAAATAAAAACTCTGCATTCACATTTATTAAAACTTTCTTTCCCGGTTTTGTCTTTTCCTTATCGGTAGCGAGAAGCACTCTTATTTTATCAGGTACAAATTCCTCAACACTAAAATTGTATGAACCGATCAACTGTTTGCTGCCGGTAAATAATTCTGCTCTGTAACCACCTGTTTGAGCATAATTGGGAAGAGTAAAAGAGATTTCAAATGATCCCTGCTCATTAAGTTCTTGCTTGAATTCATCAAATACTTTTCCGGTTGGAGTAATAATCTTAGTTATGATTGGGATATCCTTTACTACTTTTATTTTATCGTTTCTTACAATCGTTGAAAGATGAACTTCTTCTCCGGGACGGTAAATATTCCTTGGTGAGTAAATGAATGTATTAAAATCCTCAACATATTGAGTTATTCCACCGACATCGTAGCGGGAAGTTTCAATGAGAGTTTCTTGCAGATCGATGTAATTAAAATCCCCGTCCTTTTCAACAACAACAAGGCGTGGATAAAAACCTTCAGTATTCATTTTTACATCAGTAAAGTGAGCAACTCCATCCTTATCCGTTTTACCTGTTAAAATAATTTGATTGTTTGTTGAAATAATACTTACCTCGGCTTCTGCTACGGGCTCAGTGCTGCTAATAGTATTTACAAAAACATAAATTTCATCATTAGCTAATTTTGAAATGATGCCCAAATCGGAGATTGCGATCATCTTCGAATCGTTTCTCCACCTCTCTTCTGCTGAACGGACTGTTACAGTATAAATTCCTTTATATTTCTGGTTTAGTGCCTTGTTCAGATTTACCGTAAAACTTTTCAGCCAATTTTTCCCTTCGCTAAGTTTTACTTTTTCGGTGTAAAGAGTTTTGCCATAATCACCAACATAGTAAGTTGGATAATAGCCATAATACTCATCCTGGTAGTAAGTGTAGCTGTACTGATTGAGAAAGTGAAGAAGGTTGTTTTTGAAAACTTGCGAAACTTCTATTTCAGCTTCTTCAATGTTTACTGCATTAACTTTAAGGTTTTCCTCGCCGCTGAGCATTAAGTACCTGCCCTTTTTATCAGTAAAATTTATTGAAGGATTAACATTCACCATCGAGACTGTTTGCTCAAAATCAAACTCAAGTTCTCCACCGTACAAACCGGGCAATCCTTTTTTGATTTTCAGATCAACAGTTTGCACATTATCAAGATCAGTCTCCAATCTGAACTGGTTTTCGCTAATAAAGAAATGAAGTCTTTTACTCGGATCGGTAGATACATAATTTTTTAATTGATCCTCATCCACAGTTTGAGTTGTTGAAACCTCAATCCAGCCGGTGTTTCCATCAAAGCCGGAGGATACATTTGTAATGGCAAGCTTTGTTATAGGAGGCAGTGTAGATTCAAATGAACGAGCTTCCTGCAACCCCTCTTTTCCAATAACTGATACAAAATTTTCTTTAACTTTAATTAAAAATGTTTGCTCTTTGTCAGTTTGTTCCACTTCCCCAAAATTTATGGCAATAACATCAGCAGCTTGCTCTGTAACTATTTGAAAATCTTTTAATACTGTTCCAGCTCTTTTTATTTCCAAAAAATCTTTTAATGATTGCGGTTCAACAGGATAGTTAAAATGCAAATTTGCCTGAACGCTAAGCTTATAAGATTGATGAGGAATATTCGTCCAGAAAAAATCAGCTTTTATAACATCGAAATAGGGTGTGTGAAATTCATAAGTATCAAAGTCGGGAGAGAAAGTGGTGTTAAATAAAACTTGCTTATT
>CBEPPX010000224.1:0-4101 GCA_965511205.1 uncultured Ignavibacteriales bacterium
AAATCATTGAAGATTTGAAAACAGTATTTTCAGCAGGCTATAATTCTAATTCATATTCTTATAATGGCATAAAAAATTGGGGTCAGTACAATATTCATTGGCGGCAATATGTAACACAATCTACAAGTTTCCGCTTCTCTTATTCATATATCCCAAACTTTTATATTAGGCATTTCCGCGATGATGACTGGGTAGATCGATTTGGTTATACACCAGAAACTTTTCAACCTTATGAATTTTCAAAAGATGATTTTAGTGCATGGGTTCAACATAACTTTTTTTGGGAAACCACAAGAGTGCGTCTCTATTTTACTTATATGAGGTATTTTCATAATGAGCATTATACTGAGTATGACAGCGATAACCTGCTTTATGGATTTCGAGTTTACCAGTCATTAAGCAAAAATATTAAAGTAAATGGGGGTTATAAATATGTTTCTTCAGACGCTAAAGGAATTGATGAGATTAATGATCTTAATGAAGCTGAAATAGCAACTCGTGGTGATGCTGATTACGATGAACATATTTACAACGTTGGAGTTGCCTTCAAATTTCCAAAAGTTTTTGATCTAAAAAACGATATAACAATTACTGGTCAGTACCAAAGGCGTTTCTTTAAAACAGATCATTTTCTTGAGTTGGACCCAATTCACGCCGGGAGACACGATTCTAATATACGTGTTTATACAAGGTACAATCTTTATGTACTTAGTAATCTCTCTGTTACCCCATTTTTCAACTGGATATTCCGGGATTCAGATACACCTGCTGAACTGAATAAGGAATATCTCTCTGATGAGAAGGATTACAGTCAATATCAAATAGGAATTAAAATCAATTATAAATTTCAATTTTAATAAAAAATAAATTAAAACTTATTAAGGAAAATAAAATGTTTAGATTCTTTTGTACACTTCTACTCGTAAGTTTATTATTATTAAGCTGCGGAACACCTATCGATCCAGAATCAATTGATGGAAATGATGGTGGATATAAAATAGTAAGCAGGTTGACAACTACGGGATATTCCCAGGATGTTGTAGTTGATAATACTATTGCATACGTGGCGCATGGTGAAGGTGGTTTAATGATAATAAACATCTCTGATCCTAACAAACCTGTTGCAATTACCAATGTAAATGAGGGTATGAAAGGATATGCAAATAAAGTTGCCCGCAAAGATTCAGCTTTATATATAGCTTCAGGTGGCTTTGGAGTTTCTGTTGTTAATGCTGCCGATCCGGAGAATCCGCAAATTACAATAACAAACCTTGCATTAAAACCGGCAAAAAATTTTCTTGTTATGGGCAATTTTCTATTTACCACTATTGCTGAATACGGAGTTCAAGTTGCATATATAGGGGGTGGTGAAGTGATATACCCGGATATAAGAGGAAGCGCAGAGACACCCGGTTTTGCACAAGGAATTTGTGCTTCGGCAGACAGTAACTATTTGTTGGTGGCTTGCGGCGAAATGGGTCTTGCGGTTATTGATATTTCTCAAATGGGAAATGGATCGGGGATCTATCTCATGGTAGGGTGGGTTGATATACCTGAATATACCGAGGATGTGGCTTCTCATCCAACTCTTCCTTATGCTTATGTTGCAAGCGGGACGGCAGGATTTACAATTATCGATTTTTCAGATCCGGAAGATTTAAATATTGTAAGCAGGTATGAAACCGGCGGTTACGCCAAAGAAATTCTGTATAAAGATGGTAAAGTTTATATGACAACAGGATCAAGAGGTCTTAAAATTTTTGATGTGACGAGTGTTTCCGCTCCAGTGCTTATCGGGACTGTTAAAACTGAGCTTGCAAAAGGATTGGATATGGACGGTAATTTCATTTACGTTGCCGATGAAGTGGAGGGTTTGATTACAATCTCGATTCCATAATTCAGTTCACAAAGTTCGAAACAATTATTGAAAGCTGCAGACCCTCTGCAGTATAGAGAGGGGGATAACAATTATTTGTGAGATTCTTAACGAAGTTCAAACTTCTTTTCTGCAAGTAATGTTTTGTAGAGGTAAACCCGGAAGATGTAGTTACCGGGCTGCCTTTTTCCGGGAGTAATCGTAATTGAACTTTTTATTGTTGCAGAATTTTCTTCAGGTGAAAGTAAAAACTTTTTTGTGTAAAAAGATTTGCTGTTCGGTCCACTCCACTTCACACTAAATTTTAGCTCATCCTCAAGATATTCATCAAGATTCCCCAGATCTACGATAGCTCTAACTTTTGCTTTTTTCTTAATTGTGAAAACAGTTCCTTCACCAATTTTCTTACCGGTTTTCTTTCCAATTTTTCTAAAGAGAGTAATATTTGCAGAAATATTAAATTCTTTTTCCGAAATTGGTACAAAATCACTTAATTGAAATTTTTTCTCAGCAATTAGTTCACGAAATAAAAATAATCTAATAAGATAACTTCCGGGCTCTCTCTTTTCAGGAGAAATAGAGATAGAACTTTTCAAAGATGATGAATTGGTATCAGGAGATAAATCAATTCGTTTTCTGTAAAATGATTTTCCATCGGGTCCTATCCACTCAACATGGAACATAATATCTTTATTTGTAAAATTTTCTTGGTTTTTAAAATCAAAAAATGCATAAATTCTAGCTTTGTCCTTTATTGTAAAATCTGTTCCAGCACCAATTCTGTTACCGGTCTTTCCTACTTTTTTACACAGAGTTATCTTTGCAATTAAACCATCTGGTTGTTTAGGAGGGTAAACTACGGTTGAATCCTCTCTAATGATTGGTTCTGCATTCCTACTTGAACATCCGGATTGAAACAGTAACAAGAGGGAAATCAGAATTAAGTTTGGTATTATAATAATTTTATTCTTCATCAATTTTCCTATCCTTACAACATACGAATCAGAAAGTTTTTACTGTGGCATTTAACGCCATAGAACCATTTCGATAGTGGAAGCATAATCATCATCATTACAACAACTCCTATGAGTGTAGTTATTACATCGCCTTCGCGGTAAAACAGCCCTAATCGCTTTGAAAATATTCCCAATATCGCTATATGCATTCCATAAAAAAATAGAGGTACCTTTCCTGCAACATCAAAAATGGTTAATAGTTTAGGCGCAACCTTTGCAACGGCAATGAAAATACTAATTGAAAGAATTACAATACCTATAAACCATAAACTGAAGTAAATGCTCGGCGGATATTTTTGATCAAAGAAAAACGAATAAGTTCCAAAATCTGAGAATGGAAAAATATTTCCATATCCACCGAGCATCCTTATTAGGACTGCTAAAATTATTGCTCCAGCAGTGATACTTAATCCCATCTGGATACGTTTTTTATCTGTCTTCCAAGATATTAGCCATCCCCTTGCCAACACTGATCCGATTATTGCCATTGCAAACCATGGAAGTAGAGGGTATTTATTAAACTTGCCGGCGTCTATAAATGTTTGCATTAAAGCTTGTTCCCACCAAACCTCCGGGTCGTAGGGAATATTCAGCAGAAGGGGATGAATTGCCAGGATGGCTAATGCAATTACTAATTGATATTGCAATCGCAGATTAACAATGCTAGTTTGTAAAATCATCGAAAGCCCAATGCACGAGATAATTCCAAAATGCCACGGATTAAATGAACTGAATCCACCCCAGGATGAGTTTACCCAGGTTATTTGCAACAGAATAAGAAACAGGCCCCGTTGTATAAGTTGCCGACGCACAGTCCAGTCAGCTATTCCTTGCTTAATCTTGCGGTGATATGCCCACCATACCATTGCACCATTCATCATGAGAAAGCCTGGCGCGCAAAGGTAACTTACATACCTTAATGCAAACTGTCCCCAGCTATCAAAGAGTGGATCGAATGGATTAAAATGGAGCCAAAGTGAATTTAGGAAGTAGGAACAATGATCAACAAGCATGAATATTACTACTAACCCGCGGAACTGGTCTATGAATTGAAAGCGTTGTTTTTCAGGAGTGCTGCTCAATTTCCTCTACTTCAGTTATGTTCAATGCATATCTAGTGGAAATCCAATAAACCAAAACAACTATTTAGTTGTTGGAATGTTGTGGGAGCTATAGGAGTCGAACCTATGACCTCCTGCTTGTAAGGCA
>CBEPPX010000225.1:0-4090 GCA_965511205.1 uncultured Ignavibacteriales bacterium
CGTGCTATCTTTCCAAACTCAAGTAAAATATCAATTGCCTTTTCCATTTCACCTTCTGAAATGATACTAAACCCGTTTTTACTATGAGAGCCCAGGCGAATAACTTCTCTCTCCCTGTCAATAATTTTGAAAGCGCCGTTCCGCCTCACTTCAACAATTATAAGGTGAAACGAGTTGGTACCCATATCTATTGCGGCAATACATTTTTTCATTTTTCACTTTCATTTTTATTCAAAATTATTTCGCAAAGATGGTAAACATCATCAACGGCTACATCATCAATTAATTCTGATTTTCTTATAAAATATTTATTTGCTCCTATCGGCGCCCAGTTAAAAGGATTTGTTGGTCCAAATATAGATATTTGCGGAGTTCCGGTTGTACCTGCAACATGCATAATCCCCGTATCATTAGAAATAAAGAGATTGGATTTTGAAATTAATGCTGCAACTTCCGGAATTGAGTGATTAAGAAATAAACCAAATGGGACATCACAGTTTTTCCTTACATAGTGTATTTCTTCTTTATCTGCTCTGCTGCCGGTTAAGTAAACTTCCACCGAGAAATTTTCTTTTAATTTTTTAACAAGGTTTACATACTTAATTAACGACCACCTGTGAGAAGGAATACCTGCGCCAACGTGCAGCCCAACCAAGAATTTTTTACCATTCGCCTTAAGTGAAGAGATAAATTCATTAGCTGTTTTTTCATCATTACCATTAAAAGTAATTTCCGACCTGTAATTTTTTGTGTTTATTCCAAATGGACGTGCAATGTCTAAACTCCGTTCTGAAACATTTGAATCGGGATGGGCTCTCCAATCAAGATCTACTCTTCTATCAAAAAAGAAGACGGTATCATTCTTCATTCCGTTTAAGCAATTAGCACCTATCCTGCACTTTGCATTTGCTATCCTTGCAAGAAAATTACTTATAGAAGATATCGTAACAATAACCGGCACTATTACAATATCGTATTCTTCCCTGAGCAATCTCCATGTTTTTAATAAATAAAACGGGTTAAAAAGTTTTTTCTTATCATAAACAAAAATTCTATCAATAAATTTGTTATTAACCATCCCTGGAAAATTAAAAGGACTGCCAACAAGCGTTATAGTTGAACCAGGATAAGATTCTTTGATGGCGCGAAAAAGTGAAACCCCTGCGAGTAAATCACCTAATTTATTATGCTGGCGAATGATAAGAATTTTGCCGGGAGTGCCTAAATCTTTGCTTTTATTCTCCTTAACAGAAAGGAATTTTTCTAATACTGTGCAGATGGTTTTAGATATAAGTGAGTCACTTCTCATTACGATTTATTCTTGTTTTCCTCGTTATCCTCCTCCGGTGGAATCTCCTTGAAATCCGCTTCTTCTACATCTTCGTATTTTTTTTCAACATTCTTCTGTTCGTTTTTCAGATCATCAATGGTTGGTTTGGAAGATGATGAGAAGTATTTCATCAATAATCTTACAAACCGGATTACAAAAAAAACCAGTATTGAAAGGACTAATAATTGAAATATTTTTATTATATCGTCCTCCTTGGTTCAGGGTTAAAATATTCTATTAAGCCCCGGTCTTCTCTGAATATCTGTTTAAACAACTCACTAAAATCTTCTTCATTGTTTACAAAATCGAGCTCTGAGGAATTTACAATGAGCAATGGAGTGCTGTTGTACCTGAAAAAGAAATGGTTATAAGCTTCGCTAAGCTCATCAATATAATTCCTGGAGAGTGCTCTTTCTATTTTACGGTTTCTCTTTTTAATATTGAACATTAAACGGTCAGTGCCGGATTGGAGAAACACAACAAGGTCGGGCTTTCTAAGAGTTCTTTCAAGGAGCGGGTAAATATTTTCGTAAAGTTTTAATTCATCGCTGCCCAGGTTTAAGTAAGCAAATATTCTATCTTTTTCAAAAATATAATCGCAAACCAGGTGCTCTGTAAAAAGATCTTCCTGTGCCAACTCCTGCTGCTGCTTAAACCTGTTTATTAAAAAAAACATTTGAGTTTGAAAAGCATAACGGGCTCTATCTGCATAAAATTTTTCGAGGAAAGGATTGGTTTCAAACTGCTCAGCAATAAATTTTGCATTTAGGCGGTCTTTTATCTTGTTTGCAAGACTGGTTTTACCAGCACCGATAACACCTTCAATAGCAATATATTTTACTTCGCAGTTATTTTTAATTGAATCGCTCATTTAACTAAAATACTCTGTGGAATTTTACGAATTATATTTTTTTCCAACTCGGTTTTACAAATATCACAAATTTTTTCGTTTATTTCAGGATGAATAAAATCCGGGGCAATTTCGCACATAGGAACCAGCACAAAATCCCTCTCAGCTATTCCTTCGTGAGGAATTGTTAATTGAGAATCGTTATAAATTAAATCATTGTAAAAAAGAATATCGAGATCTATTTCCCGCGGACCCCAGCGGGTGGCATTTATCCGCCCCATTTCTGATTCGATTTGTTGAAGAAAATTAAACAGAGCGGCTGGTTCATAAAGTGTTTTTACAAGAATAACCAGGTTGATAAAATTTTCCTGTTCAGTATTACCAAACGGTTTCGATTCATAAAATGATGATATTTTTTCAACTTCACATCCTGGTTCCACGTCAATCTTCTTAATTGCAGTTTCAATAAAATGCAGCCGGTTTCCAAGATTTGATCCGATTCCTATGTAAGTGCGGCTCTCTATTTTTTTACCTCGTGGTTAAAATATTTTAATATTGCAAATATTTATCGTTCTTTTATTACTTCTGCTTCTACACAATCTACAACGCCGCCGATCGGTGGGTTATTCTTACGAATTCTTATTGCAACTTTGGCAGCTCTTTCAAATTTCATTAATAGTCTATCAGCAATTTCAGTTGCTAATGCTTCTATCAAAAAATACTTTTTCTTAACAACCAGTTCATTCATAAAGGAATAGACCTGGTAATAGTCAATTGTTTTTTTAAGATCATCTTTAGCTGCAGCTTCAGAAAAATCAGTGTAAAGATCAACATCTGCTTCAAATTTAGCTCCAACACTTTGCTCCTCCGAACTAACACCATGATAGCCGTAGAAAATTGCTCTTTTAATTCTTATTACATTAATCATTTTTACTTTTACAATAATTATTTCTTAATAAAATACACAATTATCTTCAAATTAGTTTATTCTTGATTACCCGCCAGTATTAACTCTAAAAATTGTTCCCTTCCTTAATTTTAAAAGATTTTTCAAATTAGCCCAAATTAGGCCACCTAAAACCATTGCAGAACCAATAAAATAGCTTGTGGATAGCTCCTCATTGTAAATTATATAGCCAAGTATAAGTGCAACTACAGGGGTTATAAATGCAATTAAGGAAATGATTACAACATTAATTCTCTTTAGCAGCCAGTAAAAAGATGTGAAAGTAATGACACTTCCGAAAAATGCAAGATAGATTATTGAAAGTATTGCATTTTCATCAAATCTTATGGTAGAAAGATCTTCAAAAAATACCCCAATAAGGAGCATAGAAATTCCAGCAATAACCATCGGAACAAAATTCATTGATAATGGATGAAGATGATGCCCGAATTTTTTTATAGAAACTGCAATCCATGCCTGCATAGTTCCGCTAAGCACACAGGCGAACATTCCCAGCAGATAATCTGTAAAATTTAAGTCGAATGATTCTGAAAAAATTACTACGATTCCTGAAAATCCTAAAACAGTTCCGATAATTTTATAAGAACCAATTGGCTCCGATGGCATGCGAAGAAATGAAAATATAAGAACAAAAAACGGATAAACTGCAAATAGTACAGAAGCCATTCCCGAAGGAACAAATTGTTCAGCCCAGTAAACCAAACCGAATGGTATTACAAAGGAGAAAAAACCCATTAACAAATAGAGTCGGATTGATACACTGTCTTTTTGCAGGGAAACGGATTTAATTTTCATCAAAATAAAAATGAAAATAGAAGCTAGAGAAAATCTCATCCCAGCAGAAACTAGTGGTGTAAGCGATTCTAAGCCAAACCTAATTGTTAGCCATGTAGAACCCCAAATAATACAGAGCACAACGTAAACCAATCCTATTTTCAATCCA
>CBEPPX010000226.1:0-4089 GCA_965511205.1 uncultured Ignavibacteriales bacterium
CTACTTCAACTTTTTTACCCATTTTAATTTCTCCTCTTTTAAAATTAGAATTATAAGTTTAAACTTATGAAAATTAATTATTTGGTTATTCAGATATTAAAAATATTTTCCGATTTATAAACTTTAAAGATTAGAGGCAATCAGCGGGTGGAAGACCCTCCTACATTTCATTACGGCGGGCAGGCGAAAGAAGCTTCGAGTTTATAAACAGAAACAGAAACACCAATTATTTG
Source organism: uncultured Ignavibacteriales bacterium (assembly GCA_965511205.1). GTDB lineage: Bacteria > Bacteroidota > Ignavibacteria > Ignavibacteriales > Ignavibacteriaceae > JAZGGS01. The sequence continues at coordinate 234 of CBEPPX010000226.1, forward strand.
ATTTGAAATAGAATCCTGTTCGCGTAATTTGTTATTAAGTTATTCTATAAATTCTGATTTCCATTAAACTCCCTAAAACGTGGAGAGTTTACAGAGATGAAATATTTAGGAAAAATATTCGGTTTTATATTATTATCTGCATTTCTTTTTCTTTCTTCCTGCAGCGAAGGACCTACCGGACCGGTAGCTTCATCATACGATTGGCCAAATTCAACTCCCGAAGAACAGGGAATGAATTCGCAGCAGCTTGCAGCAGCTTTAGTGCAAGGGGAGAACAGGGGCTTTGTTGATTGTATACTAGTTATAAGAAACGGGCACATTGTTGCCGAGAAGTATTATAATGGCTTCGGAAAGGGAATTCCCCATAATGTTAAATCTGTTTCCAAATCTTTTCTTTCAGCGATGACCGGCATAGCATTACGGGATGGGCACTTAGATAATTTGCAATTAAAAATGTTGGACTTCTTCCCGGAATATGTTTATCCTTCAATCGATCCAAGGAAACATAATATCACCATAAGAAATTTGTTAATGATGCGAATGGGAATTGATAACGATCATAACCTTTATGAATATATTTATAGCAGATCCAATTGGATAAAAACAACTATAGAACTTCCGCTAATTAACAACCCTGGAACTGAATTTGTCTATAACACTTTCCAAACGCATCTGCTCTCTGCAATAATTACAAAAGCAAGCGGGATGAACACAATGGATTTTGCTGAAGAAAATTTATTGGAAAAAATGAATATTGAATGTGCTGAATGGCAGCAAGATGCGCAGGGTTATTATTTTGGTGGGAATAATATGTACTTCACGCCGAGGAATATGGCAAGACTCGGCTATCTTTATATGCACAACGGTAATTTGAACGGAGAGCAAATTGTCCCAGCAGAATGGGTTGATGAATCATTAACGAATTATACTAATTGGAATAACTCTACCTGGGGAGATTTAGATGATGTTAATTATGGTTACCTCTGGTGGCTTGGAGAGATAAAAAACCACGAGGTATTTCTGGCAATAGGCTACGGCGGTCAGTTTGTAATCAACTTTCCCAATCTGAATTTAATAGTTGTAACCACAGCAGATTGGCACTTAGATTGGGATATCGCCGATCAGCAAGAAAGGGCAATATTAAGTATTGTTGCAGATTATATTGTGCCCGCTGTTAACCATTGAAGAAGAACCATTAATTAAATACACATTTGCCTTGCATATTGAAAATAGTGCGCACAATATTTCCGCTTTTTTGTGCACATCAATGATTGGGTGCATAAATGCTGTGCATATAAATTCCTACCAGCACAGCATTACGTTGTTTTTGTGCAGATCAATCAGCCGCTAGATAGAATTTTAATTTTGTAGAGCGAAACGCCGTTTCGCTCAAAAGAAAAAGTTGTAAATATGAATACTTCAACAAAAACTCCAAAACCCCAAGTATTAAAATAAGCGAATCAGCGATCCTACCTGTCGGCAGACAGGTTGCTTTACAATTGAGAATTACAGTAAAAATTTTTCGTTTACATAGCTGTGTCCCCATTCTTCCCAAGAATTTACAATCCCGGCTTTAACCGGGTTATTTAAAACATAATCTACAATTCGCCCTAATGCTTTGCTATCTCTAACAACATGGTCATAACTTTCATGCTGCCAAAAAGAACCTTTACGGTTTAATAACTTGTTACACTCGCGGGCTGTGTATTTTTTCAAATCCTGTAAAACTTTTGTAACAATGTAGTGGTTTTGTTTTCTCTCGGAGTTGAGCGAATTAGCGATTCGCTTTACAATTGGGAGGATAACGAGATGGACGTGGTTAGGCATAATAGTGTATGTAATTAAATCGTATTCTTTTTCATCACGAAATCGAATTGAGCTTTTTACAATTTCAGCAATCCTATTATCTTTCAACCAACTGAAACCTGTAGAAGCTTTGTCCAGGTAATCATCATACAATTTAAAATACTCTTTCTTAAGCGCTGAATATTTTTCGTTTTTCACCTTAGAATTGCCATATCCGGCTACAAGCTTTAAGTTCCTATCTTTCATTGCTTTTAATCTGATTACCACTTCTTTTGGTAATGTGCCGTGAAGTCTGAAAGTGATAAAGAAAGCATAGCCGGGAGGTTGAAAGTGAGGAAGGTTTCTTTTGTAATATATCTTTGGAGAATTCAATTGAAGCAAATTAAAAACTGAGAACTAAAATATAAATGTTAATTTGTAGAGCGAAACGCCGTTTCGCTCATAAGATAAATTATTTTTAACCATAAAAATAGTTATATAGGCAAGCAGTTCTGTCAATACACCAAATCATTAATGTTAATAATAAGCGAATCAGCGATTCGCTTTACATAATTTATTCTTTCTTAACTTCTTCCTGCATTTCGTTTGTTTCTTCCTGTACTTCATCTACTTTTTCAGATTCTGCATTTATCTGTTCCAGCATCTGCTCGGTCATTTCTCTTCCCCAGTTGGGCATAAGATCGTTATCGGGAATAAACAGATTATACTTTTCCAATGATTTTTCCAGCAGCCGTTTTGCAGGGGCAGGTCCTCCGCCAAATTGTTCCGGTGTATAATATAAACTAACACCTTGCAAATATTCGGGGCGCGGGTTTAATGTATCAAGCTTCATCGCTTTGCTAAAATTATTATTTGATACTGCTCCATATTTCATCCATCGGTTCATCGGATCAACCTGCAGCCGTGCCTGTGCGATCATGCCTTTTAAAACATATATTTCAGATTCATCTTCTTCAAGCGAATCGGCTATGCTTATAAAAATATCTGCTTTATCAAGATAGCCATCCTTATTATCTGCGGTTGTATCAGTAAAGCTGGCAAGCGTTAACATATAAGCAGAATAATAGTAAGGAAGCCATTTATCTTTTTCGGCAAAGGCAATTCTTTCAAAACCGTTAGCAGCATCCAGCATAGAGCTAAGGTTCATCTCCGATTCAAGCACAGAAAGATTTTTCTTCATTGCTTTTTCATATTTGGTATCATCTCCTTGTATGCCTGTTACTGCAAAAAAGCATATTACTATAGTTAGAATTATTTTCATATCAACTCCTTTTTTAAAACGGGCTTGCCTGCCCGACTGAGATAAAAACTCCAAGGAAGAATGCACGGGTTGCCGTAGGAAGGACAGGTCTCTTAATCATGCCATCCGTGGAAAAGTTATAACTGTAAATATTTTTGAATCCAATAAGATTATCAACCGAGAAAAATATTACTGTAAAGTTATTAAATATTGTAGTAAGAAAGCTTGCATTTAAACTAAGGTTGTTATAATTCCTTGCTCTATCGCCAAGAAACTCTGGATTGTTTGGGTTGTAATAAGGTCTTCCTGTTGCAAAAGTATAGGTTAAACCAAAGCTGGTAGTAATTGCAGACACCCAATGTTTAACTACCGCAGAAAAAGTATGCGGGGTTGCAAAGGTTGGCTGCGCCAGCGTGGGATAATTTATAAAATCTCTTTTTGTATCAAGGTAGGAATAAGAAAGCCAGTAATCGGTCATATCAAAAGTTTCTCTATCTCTCCAAAAAATATCAACACCTTTTGCATGTCCTCTGCCATCATTGCTAAAGGGGACCGGCGGAAGATTTAAATAAGGATATGTGAATATTGTGCCCTTTGCCAGCTTATCATAATCTTTATAGTAAACTTCTATCCTGAAAGTTCTTTCTTCACTTATGTGCTGATAATTAAAAATGTAATGCGAAGCATTTTCATAATCAAAATCAGTTGTCTGTATCAGGAAATCTTTAAAGGGTGTTTGGTAAAATTTTCCATAAGCAAAATTAAGCTGATCGTAAATCCCGAGTCTGTAAGCAACAGAAATTCGCGGAG
>CBEPPX010000227.1:0-4080 GCA_965511205.1 uncultured Ignavibacteriales bacterium
TTTTTGCAATCCATCATACCGGCGCCGGTTTTTTTTCTTAGCTCATTTACCTGAGCAGCAGTAACAGCCATAGTAATTTCACTCCCTTTAAATTTGGTTTTCTGAAGAGGATTCTTTTACATCTTCATTTTTGGTTTCCGGGGCATCAGAATCTTTTGCAGTTTCTGATTTCCTCTCTTCCTCTTTCATCTGTTTTTCTTTTAATCTTTCAGCTTTAGCTTCTTCTTTTTCTTTTTCACGTTCCTTTTTCAGTCTCTCTTTTTCTGCAACTTCTTCAGCTTTCATTTCTTTAAGCTTTGCCTGTCCTTCAAGTACGGCATCACCCATAATTTTTAGAATCAGCTCAATAGTTTTTACAGCATCATCGTTTGCAGGGATCAAATAATCAATATTATCGGGATCGCAATTAGTATCTACAATAGCAAATACAGGTATGTTAAGCCGTTTTGCTTCCCTCAGAGCAATTGATTCCTTTTTAATATCAACCACGAATACTGCGCCGGGCAGTTTCGTCATTGTTTCCACACCTTCAAGAATTTTTTTAAGTTTATCTCTTGCCCTTGTAAGGAACAATCTTTCCTTCTTGGTTATCTTTTCAAAAGTACCGTCGGTTTCTTGTTTCTCGATATTCTGAAGTCTTTTAATGCTCTTTCTAATAGTTCCAAAATTTGTAAGCATACCGCCCAACCAGCGTTCGTTAACCCAATTCATCCCGGCTCTTTTAGCTTCAGAAACCACAACGCTTTTCGCCTGTTTTTTAGTTCCTACAAGCAGTACGTTTTTCCCTCCATCCGAAACCATTTTTGTAAGAGCTTCTGCAGATTCGGTAATAAGCGTTTGAGTTTTTTTAAGATCAATAATATGAATCCCGTTTTTTTCCATAAAAATATATGGCTTCATTTTGGGATTCCAACGACGGGTTAAATGACCGAAGTGTGCACCAGCTTCTATAAGCTGAGTAAGTTCAACTTGTTTCATTATATCTCCTGTTTTATTCCTCTACTCCTTTCAACTTTACCTTTAATCCCAATTTATAGGGACACAGGAGGTAAATCCAGGAGTATGCGTGATTATTAGTTAATTTATCTCTTAGAAAACTGAAATCTTTTTCTTGCTTTTGGCTGACCGTATTTTTTACGTTCTACCATTCTTGGATCCCTGGTAAGAAATCCTTCACTTTTTAACGGTGGTCTGAATTCCGGGTTAATATCTATAAGTGCGCGTGCTATACCGAGTCTTATTGCCTGGGCTTGCCCTGTAATTCCGCCGCCTCTTACATTTACGTGAAGATCGTATTTGCCTTTAGTTTCGGTAACCACTAAAGGTCCTTCAATATCTTCCCTGCTATCGAGCATCGGAAAAGCTTTTTCAAATTCTCTTCCGTTAACAGTTATCTTACCATTACCATTTCTTAAAATAACCCGTGCAACAGAAGTTTTTCTTCTGCCAACATAAATTTTATCAACCATTTATAACTCCGTTAAGATTAGTGTCTTAGGTTTCTGTGCAGCGTGCGGATGTTTATCGCCTGCGTAAACCTTTAACTTCTTAAATAATACTCTTCCCAGCCGGTTTTTCGGCAGCATACCTTTAACAGCGTTTTGAATAACAAACTCAGGTTTTTTAACCAGCATTTCCTGAAGCGAAGTAACCTTCTGACCGCCCGGGTAGCCACTGTGCCTTATGTACTGCTTTAACGTTTCGCGTTTGCCGGTAACCTTAACTTTTTCAGCATTAATTACTACCACAAAATCTCCAGCATCCATATTTGGAGTAAAAACCGGTTTGTATTTACCGCGTATAACACTTGCAACTCTTGTTGCAAGCCGCCCAAGCACCTGGTCCTGTGCATCAACAATAAACCACTTTCTGTCAGCGTCTTCGGGCTTAATAAATTTTGTCAACTTCTCTTGTTTCACTGGGATTCCTTTAAAACCTAATTCATTTCTAAAAAAGAGAACAAATTTAATGCTATATGGTACAAAAGTCAAGATTCGCCATCACGGATAATATACCGGAGATATTCGTTTCCCGCTAAATTATGGGAACTGAGAAAAATCTATTCATAGTCACCCATATTTGGCATATCGAATTTTTGGAATCCAGCAGGAACGGAGAAAATATCGTCGCCAAGCGGCATTGGCAATATTTCCTCTATTTCAAAAACAGGTTCCAGCTCTCCCGAAGAATTTTCCTGCTTAACAAGCATTGGAAAGTAACCTTCAGCCATAATTTCCTGCTGCCAGTTCGATTGTGAATCTCCCATTCCTTCGGGATCCCCAAGAAACATGAATGGACCAAGTTCCTGCGTCATCCATGCAATTCCTGAACCATCGTCATCAACAAATTCAAACTTTTCACACAGATAGCCATTAATCTCCTGGGTTTCCCCGGTATTATTAAAGTAAACATTCTCATTATCCTGATCTATCATATCTCCTGCAGCATCAACAGGCATTTCCATATACATTTGTTGATCAACCATAACCAGTGTCATTATATTAGTACTCGCATCATAAAGCATATAACCTTGTCCCATTCCGCCATCCGGTGAATCAATTCTAAATTTATCCCCTTTTACCAAGTAATTCATCGTTTCTGATTCGTTTCCATCATAAGCTCTGAATTTAACTTTGCCTTCAAACGGGCTTTGCGCAAAAAGAACGCTTGATGCAGCAAGAAGCAAAACAATTAATGATGATAAAAATAATTTGTACATATCGCCTCCTATTTGATTGATGTTAGTAAATTAAAATAATGTTTTACCGAATTTAAATGATTTTATCATACCAAAAAATCTTGGCTGAAAAGATTTAAACTGCTCTCTGCCATTTATTATAAGTTTTAAGTTAAAATCGTTCTCACTTTCTGTTCTGCAATAAACTTCCTGCGAAACCTGTCCCGATAGTTCTTCGGGATTGTTGAAGTAAGCAGTAAAATCATTCATCTCCCTGCTATACTGAAATCGGCTTTCACTAAACAGGTATTTTTCTTTTACTTCTAAATGAATATACGGTGGAGGATTGTAATTACCGGCTGATGTCCAGAAAGTTACTCCATCCAGCTTGCCATTATTATTTTGATCGATAAATTTCCACCCGGCAGGATATTTAACCCTTACGTTAAGCGTTTGCTCACTGTATAACTGCTCAAGAAAAGTTGTATCAACATTTTCCTCACTAAAAGTATAAAAATTGCCGGATTCAGATAAAATACTTTCCTGAACCTCTTCCGGCTCAGAAGGTTTTTCCTCCGGGTTTTCTTCCTTTTCATTTTTCAAAGCTAAATTTTCCGGTTCTTTAATTTCTTTAACATTAGTTGTAACCATTATATATTTCAGGTTTACCAAAGATTTTTCGATAGTCAAATTTGCAACGTACTTTACTACAATTATCGCAACAAAATGCAGGATGATTGAAAAGACTAAACTTAACAGGAATAAATATGATATATCGTGATTCTCTTTATACATTGCTTCGAAGTTATATAAAAATAATTCTTTAACTGTTCTTTTTTTTGAAGCCGAAATCAAAATTAGTAATTTTATCTTTCCAATTTCAGATAATTATTGAAGGATACTTTTATAATGAAATTCTTAATAACCGGCGGTGCTGGTTTTCTTGGGATAAACTTAGTAAGGCATTTAAGAAAAAACGGGCATGATGTTGTATCGCTTGATATCGTAGAATTCGATTACCCGGATGTTAACGATCAGATAACAATTATTACAGGAGATATCAGAAATAAAGAAACTGTTGATAAAGCAATGGAAGGAGTAGATGTAGTAATTCATACTGCAGCAGCGCTCCCACTATACACGCCGGAGGAAATCTTCTCAACAGATATTGAAGGTACAAAAAATTTATTGCAAGCAGCAGAAAAACATAAAGTCGATCGTTTTATTCATATTTCTTCAACCGCTGTTTATGGAATTCCTGATCATCATCCTTTAGTTGAAGATGACAAACTTGATGGTGTTGGACCATACGGAATAGCAAAAATAGAAGCCGAGGAACAATGCCTGATGAAGAGAGAGAAAGGAATGTGCGTTCCAATTATCCGCCCTAAATCTTTTATTGG
>CBEPPX010000228.1:0-4078 GCA_965511205.1 uncultured Ignavibacteriales bacterium
AAAAACTAGATGAGTTTAAAAAACGAGATACCGCGGTAATAGGTGTTTCGATCGATTCTGTTTTCACACATCTCGCTTGGAAAAAAACACCTGTTGAAAAAGGAGGAATTGGAGATATAAAATATCCCCTGGTATCAGATCTAAAAAGAAGTCTGGGCCAAGCCTATGATGTATTATTAGAAGATGATACAGCTCTGAGAGCGCTATTTATCATTGACAAAAAAGGAATTGTAAGGCATGCCACACTTAATGATACTTCTCTTGGACGGAATATTAATGAAGTCATAAGAACGCTGGATGCAGTGCGTCACTACGATGAACACGGAAAAGTATGTCCTGCTAATTGGGAGAAGGGACTTGAAAGTATGGAACCGACGACTGAAGGAGTAGTTGACTACCTTTCTAAATTTGCAAGCAAAAACTGAAAAAACCCGCCTCTGTTATTAGGCAGGGATTAGGGAAATGAATAAGAGTAGGCAAGGGTGTTTGGCTAAATTTGTAATAACATATTTAACTGGTTAATTTACCGTTTAAACGTATTGCGTTTATTGAGAAGTTGTAACACATTTTAGCAAACTAGGATTATTTGTTCGAAAAATTTTAACTTTAATCATCAATGGGCAAATTACACTCAAATGACTCCATCATATTGCTGGAATCAATGACTCAAAGCATATTGATTACAACTCCGGACCTAGATTTTCCTGGCCCCTATATTATTTATGTCAATAAAGCTTTTGAAAAAATGACAGGTTGGAGCAGAGAAGAAGTTATCGGAAAAAATCCAAGATTTCTACAAGGCCCAAACACCGACCTAAGTATCTTTCAGAATTTAAGGAATATTCTCGGCAAGGGAGAAGTATGGGAAGGAAAGACGATTAATTACAGAAAGGACGGAACTGAATTTTATATGGAGTGGTCTATTGCCCCTGTATTTGATGAAAATGGAGTAATCTATAAGTTGCTGGCTGTTCAGAGCGATATATCGGAAAATGTACGGATTGAAAAACAACTTGAGAAGTCAAGAAAAAGAGAATTAAAACGAATTGAGGATATTGAACAAGCTAATATCAAACTCCATTCCTTAACAGAAAAACAAAAAAAAACGTTAGATCTATTTACAAAATATGTTCCTGAGTCGGTCGTAAAAAACGCTCTCTCTGAAACAACTGAAGGCTTAAAGGAAGGTGTTAAGTTGGAGGTGGCATTACTTTTTTGCGATATTAGAGGATTTGCTTCGATAGCGGAAAAATTGAACCCTTCTGAGGTAGTTCGAATACTTGATACGTATTATTCCAAGATGACAGATGTGGTTAAAATGCACAATGGAGTTATAAATCAATTTACTGGTGACGAAATTTTCGTTACTTTCGGCGCTCCTATTCCAATTAAGGACCCTGAAATTTCATCCGTTTATTGTGCAATCGAAATGATAAAAAAGCTGGAGGAGATCAATAATGACTTAGAGGATATTTTACCTGAGAGATTTACGGTAGGCATTGGACTAGACTATGGTCCGGTAATAGCCGGAAACCTCGGTTCTGATGACAGGCTTACTTATGCTATTACGGGAGATGTTGTAAACACCGCAAAAAGGATAGAATCATTGACTTCAGATTCTTCGGATACCATTCTAATAAATAAATCCATTTATGAAAAAACCAAAGCATTGGTTTCAACAAAGCCCTGGGGTGAGATAAGTGTAAAGGGTAGAAAAAAGAAGATATTGGTGTATCAGTTACTTTAAGCTATGCTGTTAGGAACTTTACGGAAATATTGTTGTATTCCAGTTGGCGTTTTAGGTAAGTCGATGGTATTAAATGTTTTAAAAGGAAAAACTGGAAACGAAATATTACAATGGGATGACTTTTATTCAATCAACAAATAACAAACTAAAAATAGTTAATTGATAAAATCTTAAAATAACGACTGATCCGAAGTCAGTGAACATTCTATAAATGGCTTAATATTTCAATTAACTAAGTTTTTTCTACGTTTTATATTCACTCAGCACACTCCCCAATCTACCAGAGTAGGGACTAAAGTAAGGAGTTCTTACTATTACCTTAATTATTTGTATGATATTATTTAATTGAAAAAACATAAAAGAACTTCCCAAATAAAAAGCGGACTTTTGCCATTAACTTAACACACCTCCGTACTGATGACCTGCGGAATGCTGTTGAGATGTTGAATTGGGAGTTAAAAACCCCCGCCTAGTTATTAAGCAGGGGTTGGGGAATTTGTTTATTAACAATTAGAATTAAATCTAAGAGCCTTGGTGTTTATTGTTGATTGATTTGTATTGTTGTAAACACCTTTAATTGTTTGGTGTGGATTAATGAATTGGTGGATTTCCAATTGTTGAGCTGTAAAGGCAAATTATTTTATTTGCTTATCTTACTGGAAATTATTAAATGACCGTTGAAAATTCTAAAATAGAAAACCGGACCCAACCTTAGTTGAATCCGGTTTAATTAATAAAGTTTGTGAATAACAATTAGTTATTTACTATTATCTCAGCACCTAATTGCTGCTGCCCATTTCCACTTAAAAAGCCTTTTGCAAAAACAGTATAAATTTTACCAGCCTCAAGGCTTATTACTGGAAGATCCAAGGCAACCGTTGTAGTTCCAGCTACTCTTACTTCAAGATCGTATGAACCAGCATCAAGAGGAGTGAAGGGTGTAAATTCTTTAAATGATTTATTGCCAAAAACAACTGTTCCATCAGTTAAAGTAACATCAACTGCCGGAGCATCTGGTGATAAGTGAATGAATCTTACATGAGCCTTACCCTGAGCAGGTGTAGTTAAATCGTCTTCAATTAAAACTGCTTCAATGTTTGCTACCGAATTTACTGCAAATACAGAATAATTTTTATCCATCATAAAATCAATATTTGCTTCAATAACAGTTGTAGATGTTCCGGTAACATTAACTTTTACATTTCTTGTTCCACTTGGTACCGTTAAGTATCCTGTGTTATTAGGAAAGGTTAAGTTTGTTCCGGCAATTGTATTATCTACTAAAAGATCAACTCCAGGTGCATCCGGAGATGCGTGAACTACTTTTACTAAAGAGTTTGATGCTAGAGGAGTTGGTGATACAGGGGTTACTTCATCATCACAACCAATAAATGATAGTGTAAACAAAGATAATGCGAGTACTAAAATGAGCTTTTTCATTTTTTGTTCCTTAGTTTTTTTATGATTATTAAATTGTCTTCTTATCGACATATGTGTTATAACACTTAGGGTCCCATAAAGGTTCCACCCCATTTCATAAAAACTATAATTCTATGTTTATACTAGAAAACTTTGAAAATTTTGATGTTTTTAGACATGTTTTACTATTGATGGGAACTGGAACTCTAGATTTTTGAACCATTAATAAGTTACTTTAAATAAATCTTCTGCCTATGTTATTAAGCTGGGATTGGGGGAAAGAATGGCTGGTATGCTAATTTCCTTTGGAAAATTCGCGGTTTTATTGATTTGCTTTTAGGAGGAGTTGGATTAAGAAGAGGAAGAAGAAGTGAATCAGAATTAATACAGGGTGATCCACTTGATTTTTGGCGCGTTGAAGAAATTGAGAAAAATAAACCACTTCGTCTTCGTGCAGAAATGAAATTAGCCGGTAAGGCATGGCTTCAGTTTCAGGTTGAAGATGGTGGTAACAATAAATCTACTTTAACACAAACTGTATATTGCGAGCCAAGAGGTTTACTGGGACTGTTGTATTGGTACTCCATTTATCCTTTACACGAATTTGTTTTTGGAGGAATGATTAAAGCTATTAAAAAATCAGCAGAAATGTACTAAACAGCATCCCCTTTAAATTTTAGAAATCATTAAAAAATAATTGAACTATCTTTCATTAAATCAAATCATTTCATATTTTGATTTATATTCACATTCGTTTTAATTATAAAATTGTATAGAGGTTGCTATGGCCACCGAGGGAACAAAATTCTGGTACCTGGAAAACTTTAATCTCTTTAAAGAATTAAATCAGGAAAGCATGAAAGAACTAAACCGGATAACTTCCATGCAGGATATTGCAAAAAACCAACCGAT
>CBEPPX010000229.1:0-4071 GCA_965511205.1 uncultured Ignavibacteriales bacterium
AGTAATAACACTCCGTAATTATACCTGAAATACTGATTGCCGGGATCCTGTTCTACACTTGCTTTAAAAGCATCCATTGCTACATCAATTTTATTTGCACCAACATATGATTCAGAAAGTGAGACTAATATGCTCTTATTTTCAGGATAAAGTTTTCTTCCTTCTTCAAGCACATCTATTGCATTATTAAAATGAGCTACAGCATCAATGCTGTCCTGCAGATTCTTACTGTTCATAAAATCAATATTTTTATTAGCACCAAGAGTATAGTAAACTTCACCAAGGTACTGGTATCCATCTTCTGATTTATCCATTTCAATTAATTTATTTAACGGATCGATTGCTTTTTCAGTCTTATCGGAACTTAAATATACAAAAGCAAGGTTACGGTAGTTATCAGCCGAATCCGGTTCAATAAAAGCAGCATCCTTAAAAAACTTTATCGATCTGTCATAAAATATTGTTGCGCTGTCCGGGTCAGCAACATTATTTCCTCTCTGGAAGTTGCTTACACCTTTATTAAAATTGTTAGCCCAGTGAAAAGCTTTCTGCTCTCCAATCTTTATTGCAAATTTATCGCTGATTGAAAGCGAATTATTAAATGAAGAGATCATTTTTTCCATCTCACCCAATTCGCCATAAACGTGACCCATCAAAAAATATCCTTCATCACTTTTCGGATTTTTCTCAACATCTTTTTGAAGCATATCCATTGCTTTATCAAAATTTTTCTGTTCAATATAAAGCTTAGCACTGGTCAGTTCTGTGGATGAGCATTGAAAACCGGTTAAAACCATCCCAATAATAAAAGATATTACAATTAAAAGTTTTGAATGTTGCATGTTTACTCCATCATTTTAGTTCAATTAAGGAGTCCAAATTTACCATATTACCCCCCGATAATCAAGGATATGAACCATTGTTCAACTCATAATACAAATCAATTAAGCTGTAATTGAGCATTGCCTCATTCAGCTTAAGGAAACTCTTTTAAATTGCTTTTGCTGGCAGAATAGAATATTTTCCTATGTAAAATCTGAGGAAATATGACGATTGAAGAAGCAGTAAAAGCACTGCCAAAAGTGCTTTTGCACGATCACCTGGATGGTGGTTTAAGACCACAAACTATAATCGATTTAGCTAACGAACAGGGATACAAGAAACTTCCTACTCAGGATGCTGATGAACTTGCAAAATGGTTTCACCAGGGGGTTTCTGCTGGAAGCTTAGTTGAATTTTTAAAAGGATTTGAACATACCTGCGGTGTAATGCAAACCAAGGAGGCATTGGAAAGAGTTGCGTATGAGATGTTAGAAGATATGAAAAATGATGGCATTTGTTACATTGAAACACGATTCGCTCCCGTTTTCCACACAGAAAAAGGATTGTATCTTGATGATACTGTTAGAGCAGTGCTGGCAGGATTGGAACGCGGAAAGAAAGATTTTGGCGTTGGATATGGTTTGATTTTATGTGGGATGCGGAATATGAAAGACACCCTGGAAGTCTCGGAGCTTGCAGTTAATTTCCGGTATGAAGGTGTGGTAGGTTTTGATCTTGCAGGCGAGGAAGGTGGATATCCTCCTAAAAATCACATTGAGGCTTTCCAGTCTATCCAGCGCGCTAATTTTAACATTACAATCCATGCCGGTGAAGCTTTTGGCAAAGAATCTATCTGGCAGGCAATACAATGGTGCGGGGCTCATAGAATTGGGCATGCTACTCATCTTAAAGATGACATAACTTTAGATAAAGATGGAAACGTTATTGCCTTTGGCGAGCTTGCTCAGTATATACTTGATAAAAGAATTCCTTTGGAAATTTGTTTGTTGAGTAACGTTCACACGGGGGCGGTAGATAAAATTGAAAACCATCCTTTTGGAATTCTCTTTAAAGAAAAATTTCGTGTTACAATTAATACCGATGACCGGCTGATGAGTAACACAACATTGTCAAATGAATTTTTAGTTGCAATTGAACACTTTAACCTTAACCTTGAAGATATTGAAAAGATAACTATCAATTCAATGAAATCTGCATTCATTCCTTACAGCGAACGGCTTAATTATATATATAAAATTATAAAACCGGGATACCAGAAGATTCGAGAAAAATTACTTTCGCTAAAAAACTTATCGGAGAAAGATGAAAAAGAAGCTATTCACAAATTATAATTTAGAGTTTGATAAAAATGAAAGAAAACTACTTAGTTCATTTTGTAAACAGGCACTCAAACAGTTAGAAGGAAATAAAGCATACTTTGGTGAAACAAGAGCATTCAATTCTATCCTTGGAAAACTGAACTCAGATGAAGAGATTATAAAATTAACTAAAGATGAAAAAACACGGCTGACGCATCAGTTGAAGGAAAATATGAACCATCTTCAAAAAAAGATGACCAGCAGTTGGTTTATGAAAAAGTGGATGGTAAAATCTTTATACAAACAGTATGATAACTTGTACGAAAATCACTTAAAGGGATAAATAAGTTTTGGAAAATGTTAATCATAAAATAAAAGCTCCTGTTGGAACACAACTAACGTGTAAAGGATGGATACAGGAAGCAGCAATGCGAATGCTGATGAACAACCTGGATCCTGAAGTAGCTGAAAATCCTGATGAACTTATTGTTTACGGTGGAAGCGGAAAAGCTGCAAGAAACTGGGAATGCTACGAAGCTATTATAAAATCACTGCAAGAGTTGGAGAACGATGAAACACTTCTTGTGCAATCGGGTAAACCTGTAGCTGTATTTAAAACTTATCCTAATGCACCGCGCGTATTAATTTCTAATGCAATGCTGGTTCCAAAGTGGGCAACCTGGGATGAGTTCAGAAGGTTAGAAGGATTGGGGCTAACGATGTTCGGGCAAATGACTGCGGGAAGCTGGATTTACATAGGCAGCCAGGGAATTTTGCAAGGTACGTATGAAACATTTGCGGAGTGTGCAAGGAAATATTTTGATGGTACTTTAAAAGGTAAACTAGTTCTTACCGCTGGACTTGGCGGAATGGGCGGCGCACAACCACTTTCAGCAACTATGAACGGAGCCGCGTTCCTTGGAGTTGAAGTAGATAGAGCACGGGCTCAAAAAAGAGTAGATACTGGTTACCTTGATTACCTTACAGATAATCTTAATGAAGCTCTTGAAAAAGTTATTATGGCTAAAACAAACGGAGAAGCACTTTCTGTTGCTATAATTGGTAACGCCGGGAAAATTCTTCCACAAATTTTAGAAAAAAATATTATACCTGATATTTTAACTGATCAAACTTCTGCACACGATACTTTAAATGGTTATGTTCCTATGGGAATGAATTTTGAAGAAGCATTGGTTCTTAGAAAAAAAAATCCTGAACAATATATTAAGCAGGCACAGCAAACAATTGTTAAGCATGTTGAAGCAATGCTCGAATTCCAGAAGCGCGGCGCAATAACTTTTGATTATGGAAATAACATACGCGGCGAAGCAAAAGATAACGGGGTTGAAAATGCTTTCGACATTCCCGGTTTTGTACCTGAATTTATAAGACCTCTTTTTTGTGATGGCAAAGGTCCATTCCGCTGGGCTGCTTTATCCGGGGATCCTGAAGACATCTATACAACTGATGAAGCAATTAAAAAAACTTTCCCTGAAAACACCGCACTTTGCAATTGGATTGATTTAGCACAAAAGAAAGTTCATTTCCAGGGATTACCTTCACGAATTTGCTGGCTTGGTTACGGCGAGAGGGCAAAGATGGGGAAAATATTTAACGATCTTGTTGCATCAGGTAAAATTAAAGCTCCGATTGTTATCGGAAGAGATCACCTTGATTGCGGGTCTGTTGCTTCACCTAACCGCGAAACTGAAGGAATGAAAGACGGCAGCGATGCAATAGCAGATTGGCCAATATTAAATGCACTTTTGAACGCCGTTGGCGGTGCAAGTTGGGTTTCGGTTCATCATGGCGGCGGAGTTGGTATAGGCAACTCAATACATGCAGGAATGGTAATAGTTGCAGACGGGACAAAAGAAGCTGGGCAAAGACTTGAAAGAGTTCTAACTTATGATCCGGGAACGGGCATTGC
>CBEPPX010000230.1:0-4047 GCA_965511205.1 uncultured Ignavibacteriales bacterium
AATCGCTGTAGTAAATATTGTAACCGGAAAGATCGGATTCCCTGTTATCATTCCACGTAAGGTCAACCCTGTTGTCTCCATTAAGCATTACAACGCCTGTTGGAGGATTAGGCGGAGTGTAATCAGGTTCATGATAATTATATGGATCGTAAATATCGCATGCCTGGAGTAATAAAATAGTTACAAGGGTTATTATTAATTTTAGCTTTTTCATTTGGATCACCTATTTTTTTTATTTAGATCTAATCCACAGAGCCAAATTAAATGCCAGGCCATTTTTGTTGGAAACCGCTAAATAAATGTGAATTTCAAAAGAAATGTGTATATTATAGTGGACACATGAGTGAAATGAATTAAGCAGGAATTCTTAGGGATAAAACGTAACCAGATTAATTAGATGACGATCATTTCATCACTATAAAATAATTTACCCTTGTTTATAACCCCAACAGATTTTCCTGTGAGTAGTCTTTTATCGAATGGAGAATTTTTTGATTTAGATTTGAATTCTTTTATATCAACTGTCCAAACCAGGTTTAAATCTAAGATTGTAAAATTAGCCGAATCACCAACTTCAAACTTGGGAACGGGGATATTACAAATTTTCCTGGGATTGATCGATAACTTTTGAATAACTTGTTCCAGGGTAAGAATTTTTTTGTGATATAATTCTGATAATGTTAACCCAACTTCAGTTTCCAAACCAACAATACCATTTGGTGCATACTGGAATTCAGTTTCCTTTTCTTCAATCGCATGCGGTGCATGATCGCTTGCAATAGAATCAATGGTACCATCTTTCAATCCTTCTAATAATGCATCAACATCTTTCTGAGTTCTGAGAGGCGGACTCATTTTGGTATTGGTATCATAGCTTTTGACCGCATCATCGGTTAGCGTAAAATGATGAGGGGTAACTTCTGCCGTAACAGGAAGATTTTTCTTTTTTGCCTGTCTAACCATTTCTACGGCAGTTGCAGTACTAATATGTGCAATATGAATTTTACCGCCGGTATATTCAGCCATTAAAATATCTCTTCCAACAATAATATCTTCCGATACTGCCGGAACCGGGGGCAAGCCAAGCATTGTTGAGTTAATTCCTTCATTCATTGCACCACCTGTAAGGGATTCATCCTCACAATGCTCAATTATGGGAACTTTATACATACTTGAATATTCCAAAGCTCTACGCAAAACCGAAGCACTTTTAACTGCAACTCCATCATCCGAAAAACCAACAACACCAGCCTCATAAAGTTCTGCCATAGGTGCAATCACTTCACCTTCTCTCTTAAGAGTTGCAGCACCTACAGGATAAACATCAACAAGGTGAGCTGAAGCTTTTTCTTTTATAAAATTTACCACTTCTGCCGAATCTATTGCCGGCTCAGTATTTGGCATGCATGCAACCGCTGTAAACCCGCCATTGGCTGCACTGTTACAACCGGTTTCAACTGTTTCCTTATCTTCCCTGCCTGGCTCTCTTAAATGAACATGCATATCAAAAAATCCTGGTACTACATATTTATTTTCCAAATCGAGTTCTTTTGCTCCATCCAGATCTTCTTTACTTAATTTGCCTATTTTTGAAATGATACCATCAGTTAAAAGTATAGATATATTTTTTTCATCTATTTTCTGTTCAGGATGAATTATGTTTACATTTTTTAAAGCAACTTTCATTAACAAAATCCTTAGTTAAGTGTTCCCAATAAATAAAGTACAGCCATGCGAACAGCTACACCGTTAGTAACCTGGTATAATATAATCTGGTTCGACCCATCAGCTACTTCAGAAGAAAGTTCAACCCCGCGGTTTATAGGCCCAGGATGCAGCAACAAAATATTTTTGCCGTTTTTATCCAGTCTTTCCTGTGTAATTCCAAAATATTTTGCATACTCCCTTATAGAGGGAAAATATTCCTTTGCTTTTCGTTCGAGTTGAATGCGCAAAACATTAAGCACATCATTTTCCTGGATTGCCTCATCTATGTTATGAATTACATCAACTCCTAATTCCTGCATATATCTCGGAATCATAGTTGAAGGACCGCACACGGAAATTTTTGCTCCCATAGTTATTAATCCGTAAATATTGGAAAGTGCAACCCTGCTATGGGCAACATCTCCAACAATACAAACTTTAAGTCCTTCTAACTTTCCAAGCTTTTGCCTGATTGAATACATATCCAGAAGTGCCTGTGTTGGATGTTCGTGGATGCCGTCGCCAGCATTTATAATATTTGCGTCGCAAATATTTGTTAGGAATAACGGCACACCAGCAGCCCCGTGCCGGGCAACAACCATATCTACTTTCATTGCTTCGATGTTTCGCATAGTATCTTTAAAGGTCTCACCTTTGCTTACACTGCTGCCGGAAATTGAAAAGTTTATTGTATCAGCTGAGAGTCTTTTTTCAGCAAGTTCAAACGAAATTCTTGTTCTGGTAGAACTTTCATAAAACAGGTTTACAATTGTTTTTCCCTGCAGGGTAGGAACTTTTTTAATTGGTCTATCAAGAATTTCCCTAAATGTGTGTGCTGTATCCAGGATTAATTGAATATCTTCCTTTGGCACACCCTGCAATCCTAATAAATGTCTGCTGTTTAATGGCATAATAAATTTAATTATTCATTATTTACTTCAATAAGATAGATAGCATCTTCGCCATCAATCTCGCTCAATTTCACTTTAATTTCTTCGTTATGTGAAGTTGGTATATTCTTACCTACATAATCTGCTCGTATAGGAAGCTCGCGGTGCCCTCTATCAACAAGAATACAAAGTTGAATGGAAGCTGGTCTTCCCATATCCATAAGGGCGTTTAATGCTGATCGAACTGTTCTGCCGGTATATAAAACATCATCAACTAGAATTATATCCTTCTCATTAAGATCGAAAGTAATGTTGGAAACGGATATTTCAGGCTGCTTAAGGCGGGTACGAAAATCATCGCGGTATAAAGTTGCATCAAGAACACCGAGTGGGAGTTCAGCATTATCAATTTTTTTGATCTTTTCAGCAATCCTGTTTGCTAAAAATTCGCCACGTGTACGCATTCCGATGATTGCAAGATTTTTTGAACCCTTGTTTTTTTCAAGTATTTCGTGAGAAATTCTTGTTATGATTCTTTCAAGACCTTCCTGGTCTACTGGTTTTGATTTTATTTGCATATACAAAAAATCCTCTTTGGATTAAATCCGCAGAGGTTAATAATGATGTTAAATATTTCCATTGCTTCCTTCTCCATCTCTCCGGATAGAATTAAAGGTTAATTAATAATGCAGTAAAGATAAATCTTATTTTATAAAATCCAAAATTATTTCATCCAGGCATAAAAAAAGGGATCCCACAATTGGGATCCCTTAATAAAAGTGTACCACAGAGTTATTTATTTAGTATGAAATTCAACTCTTCTGTTATAGAACCTGCTAACAGCATCTTTTTCATTGAAGAGTAATTCTCTCTTGCCTTTACCGACAGTAGATAATCTACCGGCGTTCACGCCTTTAGCAATGAGATATTTTTTAATTGTCTCAGCTCTTTGTAGAGAAAGTTTATCATTATACTTATCAGAACCAATCTGATCAGTATGTCCCTGGATCTCAATATTAACATCTGTGTGACCTAAAAGTACTTGTGCAGCATGGTCTAATATTGGGTAAGATTCCGGTCTTAGTGTAGCTTTGTTGAAATCAAAATTCACACCAATAAGAACCCATTTGTCTTGAACAATTGCTTTGCCACAATGTCTTTTAACAATATCTTCAATTCTATTGTAATCAATTTCACAAGGTTCAGTTTGATATCTTTTAACAATATCTTCAATTTTATCATAATCAACTTCTGCAATACCTGTGTAAAGCTGGCAATATTTTGATAGTTCGCCTGTACCAAAGTAATATAGTAAGCCAATATCGGCATTAACCCAAGTATCGTTAGCGGTACCGCCAAAGAAGCTGTTTGAAGTTCCACGTCTGCCATCTATTTTGCTATTACCCATTGTATGATAGACTCCTTCACCATGCAATCTCCAAAATTTACC
>CBEPPX010000231.1:0-4045 GCA_965511205.1 uncultured Ignavibacteriales bacterium
TCAAATTTTTTACATTACCAGATTTGGTGACTAGTTCTGTCTGAAATGATTTTACTTCGCTAGATTTTTTAAGCTCTTTAATAAATAATTTTCTGTCTTTCCTGGATTGGTAAAATCTCGCGATGTTACTAGTATAAATATCTTCGACAGAATCAAATCCAAACAGTCTTCTTGTACAATCATTAACGTATAGTATTGTGCCGTCTAATTTTATTTTGAAAACATTTATTTGAAGGTGATCGGCGAGCCATCCGAATGCCTCTTGGGATTCGGAAATAAATTCTTTTGTTCCAGTTTCTCTAAACATCATTTTCCCCTATCTGAAGTCGTCCATTACTGAATTTATATATGCTTTACTCTTGTAAATATCGTGCCAAGTATAGCTTGCGTTTAACGAGAATATATTAAGTTTTAAATATTTGTTTTATAATGGATTAGGAAGTTTTTTCACATTCTGTAAAAAACTCTCAAAGGCATTAAATATTTAATTGGCCTTAGACTTTTTTCTTAGATGAGTTTGGTGTTCATTTAGTAAAGGTTTTTCCAGTTATGCAAAATGCCCACAATAGTAATCTATACTATTCAAAAATATAATTAATACTTTTATAATAAATTTTAGGTAATTTTTAAATCAGATAATTTGAAATGAATTTCTAGCAAAAAATATTCTTTAAAGAAAAATCACATTGAACAATTATAGAATTAAAATTCAGTATGATGGAACCAACTACGCCGGCTGGCAGGAACAGGAAAACGCAAACACCGTCCAGGAAACAATTAAGAATTCCATTAATACAATTCTAAGGGAAGAAGTAAGTTTAATTGGGTCAGGCAGAACTGATGCAGGAGTTCATGCTTTAGGACAGGTTGCTAATTTTAAAACCAAGCAAGAAGTTGATATTTATCAATTTCAACATTCACTTAATTCAGTTTTACCCGATGACATCTCCATAAGAAAAACAGATAAAGCAGAGGAATCTTTCCATTCACGGTTTGATGCTAAAAAGAGAAGTTACTTATATTTTATAAGCAGGAATAAATCACCTTTTTTTAATCCTTATTCATTTCAATACAAAGGAAAGATCGAAATAGATTTACTGAACAAATTGAGTGCTAGTTTTATTGGTGAAAAGGATTTTACATCATTTTCTAAAAAGAATAGTGAAACCAAAAATAAAAGCTGTATTATTTACCAGGCGCACTGGAGAGAAAAAAATGATTTCTTTATCTTTTTAATCCAGGCAAATAGATTTTTGCATGGAATGGTGCGCACAATTACAGGTACTCTGCTACGTGCAATGGAAAAAGATTTAGGTGAAGATTATATTGATGAAGTTTTTTCTAAAAAAGATAGAGAAGCTGCTGCTGAAGCTGTCCCATCAAAAGGATTATTTTTATATAAAGTAACTTATTAACTATGATAAATTTAAATAACAAATCTGTTTTAATTACCGGTGGTTCGCGGGGAATTGGAGAGGCTTGTGTCCGTTTATTTTCAGAGGCGGGAGCAAACGTTGGTTTCACTTTTAAATCCGACAAAAAATCAGCTGATAGATTAGTAGAAAAACTGAGCTCCAAATCAAAGATAAAATCTATTAAAGCTGATTTAATAAACGAAGTTGAGATAAATGATACAGTTTCATCTTTTGAAGATCATTTTGGTAAGTTAGATATTTTAGTGAACAACGCAGGCATCTGGAAAGAAGCCGAGGTTAGTAAGATGACTATTGATGAATGGGAAGAAACTATAAAAATTAATCTAACCGCTGCATTTCTTTTTACAAAGTATGCAGTTCCCGGAATGAAAAAAAACAGATCAGGAAAAATCATTAATATTGCTTCAACAGCCGGACAAAGGGGCGAAGCTTTTCATTCTCACTATGCTGCTTCAAAAGGCGGAATGATATCATTAACAAAATCGCTTGCTGCAGAATTGGGCGAGTTCAATATTAATGTTAATTGTGTAGCGCCTGGCTGGGTTATAACCGATATGACAAAAGATAGCTTGAAGGATAAAACGATTTTTGATAAAGTTTGTGATGATATTCCCCTAAAAAGAATTGCTTTGCCTGAAGAAGTTGCCGGTCCGGTTCTGTTTCTTTCGTCGGATCTTGCATCACATATTACTGGAGAAATTCTTAATGTTAATGGTGGATCAGTCCTTTGCGGATGACTGCCGCATATTTTTTATATTAATAAAGTTTTAAAATTATAGCAAAGAAGAATAATGGAATTCTTAGCAGACATTCATACAAAAGCTGTTCATTTTCCTATAGCATTATTAATAACTTATTCTCTTTTAGAAATAATTGGACTTATTTTTAATAAAAAATTATTTACTCAAACTGCCTTTGTAGTTCTTATTACGGGAATTATAGGAATATTTATTGCTGTATTAACCGGAAACCAGGCATTCGAAGCCTATCAACATTGGAATGAAGCCAGCAGTAACATTTTTAATTCGCATCAGTTTTATGCAAATATAACAACCTGGTTTTTCGTTTTCATTGCTGCTTTAAGAACTTTCTTAGTTGTGAAGAAAAAATTTAATGGAGTCATAAAATATTTATTTATTCTGTTTGCAGTGATTGGCATTTTCTTCATTTATAAAACTGCTGAATTCGGTGGCGAAATGATAAATAAATTTGGTATTGGGACAGAATATAAGAATGAACAGATGCAAAATGACTTTTGACTATTTGAGCAAAATAATTTCAGCACAAAATGTTTTTTTGTATTTTTTGATTGATAATAAACCCGGCAAATGAAAAAAACCATTTTAATTTTCTTATTAATGTTTCCTTCGGTATTAATTGCTGAAAAGCTTCCTGCAAGTAAAGCAGAGGGAGTTTTTATTGCTATGGGCGTTGGTCCACGGCTTCCCGTAGGAAGCTTCTCCTCTTCCACCGATCTAGGTTATGGGTTTAGTCTCGAACTTTCGTATACAAATAGCGATCACCTTCCTTTTTTTGTTTTTGGCAGAATAGGATTAGAACAATATCCTGGCTCGCTGGATTTTTACCAGGGAACAGATTATTCCAACCTTTCCACAAGATCGATACCCATACAGGTTGGAGTCCGTTATTTCCTAAGTCCTCTTTTTGATGATATTGTCCCACTTATTCCCGTGCTGGAGTTAGCTGCTTCGTATTCTTTTATACAAAAACTACATGAATTTAAGATCGGTTCAGGAAGAACAAATTTTAAAGAAGATATATCTGCATTTGGAGGGAGTGCGGGGATTGGCATCTCAATGTTTATACTTGAGATAATAGCTTCCTACAATTATTATAAATCAAACCAATACTTTGCTTTCAATTTAAATGTAAGATTACCTTTATTAATAAATTTTTAAGAGAATAATATGAATTATGAAAACCTTTTACTCGAAATAAAAGAACCTGTTGCAACTGTAACAGTTAATCGTCCTGATAAACTTAATGCACTTAACAATCAAACCATCAAGGAATTAAGCGCGGCGTTTGATGAGTTAAATAAAAATGATAGTGTTTCGGTTATTATTTTAACAGGCAGCGGTGAGAAGGCTTTTGTTGCAGGAGCGGATATCAAAGAACTGAATTCACTCGATATGATAACTGCAAAAGAGTTTGCAGAATTTGGGCAATCGGTTTTTTCTAAAATTGAAAAATCCGAAAAACCTGTTATTGCTGCAGTAAACGGTTTTGCACTTGGCGGAGGCTGCGAACTTGCACTTGCTTGCCACACAAGGCTTGCAAGCGATAATGCAAAGTTTGGGCAGCCGGAAGTAAATCTTGGAATAATTCCAGGTTACGGAGGAACACAACGTTTGACCAGGCAAATAAATTCCGGCAGGGCAGCTGAATATATTCTTACCGGCGATATGATTGATGCTAACGAAGCGCTGCGGCTCGGGTTGGTAAACCATGTTTATCCGCAATCAGAATTAATGGAAAATGCCATGAAACTAGCAGGAAAAATTGCAAGCAAAGGGCAACAGGCAATTCGTAATGCTTTAAAAGCAATTAAAGCTGTTGATAATATGCCGCTTGCTGAAGGTTTAAAA
>CBEPPX010000232.1:0-4032 GCA_965511205.1 uncultured Ignavibacteriales bacterium
TAAAAACGGTGAAACAATTATAAAAATTAATAGCGATGAACAATTTGCAAATTTACAATCATTAAAAAGTAATTTTTTAAATTCTCTGCTTACAATGCTGCCTGATTTGAAGTTAAACCACCCTAATGAATACGAAAAATGGCATTCTTATCTTGAAAGTTTTAATCTCGATGAAACAACGCCCGAATTGCCCGCAACAAATTCAGATCAGGAAAAATACTTTATCGCTTATAGAAATATTTATATCAGCTACTACAACGTTAATACACAGGAAGTACGCCTAAGTAAATACAAAATTGAAGCTCCTTTCAGCGGTGTATTAACTGAAGCACTTGTAACTCCGGGTTCTTTAGTTCGTCCCGGTCAAAAATTAGGGGAATTTATTAATCCATCTGTATATGAAATGGAAGTCTCAATAAATGCTGAATTTAGTCATTTATTAAAAAAAGGTAACAGTGTTCAGCTTCGTAATTTAGAGCAGACTAAAACCTGGGAAGGAAAGGTTGTAAGAATTAATGGAATAATAGACCAATCTTCTCAAACCGTAAAAGTTTATATCCAGGTTAATAGTAGCGATGTTCAGGAAGGAATGTATCTCGAAGCTTCACTGATAGCAAAATCTGTAGATAATGCTTTTGAATTACCTAGAACACTCTTAGTTGATGGTATTGGAGTTTACGTAGTAAAAGATTCTCAGTTGGAGTTAGTTGATATCCATCCGGTTTATTTCAATGATAAGTCAGTAGTCGTACAAGGATTAGAAAACGGAACAATAGTCTTGGCAAAAGAGATCCCGGGGGCTTACACGGGAATGCTGGTAAAGATAACTAAAGATATGGAATAGCGACGCCTGCATGAAAAGTATTCTCTCATATTTTATTAAATATCCCGTTGTTGTAAATATTATTGTCTTAATGTTTATTGCCTTGGGAATTGCAGGCGCACTTTCAATGAAGTCGTCTTATCATCCTCTACTAGATTCTAAAAATATCAGCATTCAATTAAATTACCCAGGCGCTTCACCTCAGGAAATGGAAGAAGGTGTAGTTCTAAAAATTGAAAATAACTTAAAGGGAATTGTCGGTGTAGATCGTGTTACTTCCGTTTCCAGGGAAAATTCAGCCAATATTAATGTAGAAATATTGCGTGGTAAGAACATTGATGTTGTTCTTGCAGATGTTAACAACGCAGTTGATAAAGTTCCTTCATTTCCCATTGGAATGGAACCTCCCATAATTTCAAAAATTGAGAACGTTAGAGAAACTATCAGTTTTACCATTAGTGGTAAAAACATCCCGCTTAGAACTTTAAAACAATATGCTCGCGAAATTGAAACTGATCTGAGAAGTTTAAAAGGTATTTCGCAAATAACAGTTACAGGTTTTCCTGATGAAGAAATTGAAATTGCAGTTAGAGAGAATAACCTAAGAGCTTACAATCTATCTTTTGAAACAGTTGCGAATGCCGTTAGGCAGGCAAATATTTTAATAACCGGTGGAACAATAAAAACAGATACTGAAGACTATTTAATTAGAGCTAACAACCGTAGCTATTATGGGGATGAGTTACTCAACTTAATAGTTAGGGCTGATAAATCCGGTAAAATAATAAGGTTAAAAGATGTTGCAGAGGTGAACGATGCCTGGTCTGAAACTCCGGACAGAATATTTTACAATGATGAAATTGCTATTAGTATTTCAATTAGTAACACCAACAACGAAGATCTACTAAGTACCGCACAACAAGTTAGAGATTATATTGATACATTCAATCAGCAGCACGAGAATATTCAAATAAATATTTCCAATGATTTATCAATTACTTTAGGACAACGGACAGATCTTTTATTAAAGAATATTTTTTATGGTGTACTGTTAGTTTTATTATTTCTTGCTTTATTCCTGAATGTGAGGTTGGCATTTTGGGTTGCTGCCGGATTACCAATTGCATTTATGGGAATGTTCATTTTTATAGCGCAATTTAATGTAACTATCAATGTATTTTCACTATTCGGGATGATTGTAGTAATAGGTATTTTAGTTGATGATGGAATTGTCATCAGCGAAAATATTTTCAACCATTATCTACAGGGCAAACATCCGATAAGAGCCGCAATTGATGGAACTCGGGAAGTTATCCCCCCTATTGTTTCTGCTATTCTTACTACACTTTTGGCTTTTACTACTTTCTATTTTCTAGATGGACGAATGGGAGATATGTTTAGTGAAGTATCTACAGTTGTAATACTCACATTAGTAATTTCGTTAATAGAAGCATTAATCATATTGCCTGCTCATATTGCACATTCAAAAGCATTAACCAAAAATGATAAAAAGATAAGCAAGATCAATTTATTTTTTAGTAACGTAAATAAATATGCTGATAAAATATTGCTCTTTATCAGAGATAATCTCTATGCACCTTATTTAAAATATTTTTTAAAACATAAATTTTTAGGATTTGCAATTCCAATTGCTCTGCTTATTCTTACACTTGGTGCGTTAGGCGGTGGAATTGTTAAAACATCATTTTTCCCATCCATTGCCAGCGATAAGATTACAATTAACCTTGATATGCCTCAAGGAACAAATGAATTCATTACTGATTCCATTGCAACAACAATTGAAGAAGCTGCACTGATTGTGAATGAAGAATATACAGAGAAGCAAACGGGAAATAAACCAGTAATTCAAAATATTATTAAACGAATTGGCCCCGGTTCCTCTCATGCTACTTTAACACTAAATCTATTACCAGGTGAGTATAGAGATTTTTCCTCTCCGGAAATCACAAACTCCATACGAGAGAAAGTGGGAAATATTAATGATATCGAGAGTTTAACTTTTGGATCCGGTGGGAATTTTGCCGGAAGCCCTGTATCAGTTTCCTTACTTGGCAACAACATTGAAGAGCTGAATGCAGCCAAAAAGGAATTAAAAAATATTCTACTAAGTAATCCCGTCTTAAAAGATGTTACCGATAATGATCCCAGCGGTATTAAAGAAGTAAAGATAAACCTGAAACAAAATGCATATTTACTTGGATTGACATTGCAATCAGTAATGAACCAGGTTAGATATGGTTTTTTTGGATTTCAAGTGCAGCGTTTTCAACGCGGGCAAGATGAAATAAAAGTATGGGTACGTTATACTAAGGATGATCGTTCTTCCATAAAAAACTTGGATGATATGCGGATCATAACTCCGAGTGGTAGTCGTGTTCCGTTTTCAGAAATTGCTACTTATGAAATTAAACGAGGTGAAGTTGCAATAAATCATTTAAGCGGAAAAAGAGAAATTCGAATTTCGGCTGATTTGAGATCTACTAAAGACAGTCCTACTGATATTTTAAGTGATATCAGATCAAACGTGATGCCCATGATCTTTTCAAAATATCCATCAATAACTGCATCCTATGAAGGACAGGATAGAGAAGCTCAAAAAACTAAAGATTCACTCTATGGGGTAGGATTTGTTATCTTAATGCTCATCTATGCTGTAATTGCATTTACATTCAGATCTTTTAGCCAGCCGGTTTTACTTCTTTTAATGGTTCCGTTTAGTTTAATTGGAATTGTCTGGGGGCATTTTCTTCACGGACTTCCAATAAATATTCTCTCCTGGTTAGGTATTATTGCATTAATTGGAATTATGGTTAATGATGGATTAGTATTAGTCGCAAAATTTAACGGATTTCTTAGAGAAGGATTAAAATTTGATGAAGCTCTAATTCAAGCAGGTATTTCACGCTTCAGAGCAATTTTCTTAACCACCATCACTACCTTTGCAGGACTATCACCGCTTTTAATAGAACCCAGCCGGCAAGCCCAGTTTTTAAAACCGATGGCAATATCTATCTCTTATGGAATTATAATCGCTACATTCTTAACACTATTGATGCTGCCTTTATTACTATCATTGGCTAACTCGGCAAAGGTATTCTTCAAATGGGTTGCAACGGGAGGAGAAATTACAAAAGAAGAAGTAGAAAGCGCGATTCGTGAATTTAAGAATGAGCAAGAATAACACTAAT
>CBEPPX010000233.1:0-4017 GCA_965511205.1 uncultured Ignavibacteriales bacterium
CTGTTATAGCAGCTGTTAACGGAGCAGCCATTGCAGGTGGGTGCGGTTTAGCTTCGGTATGCGATTTAATTCTGGCAAACGAAAATCACTCAAAGTTTGGTTACTCTGAGGTAAAGATTGGCTTTATCCCGGCTATGGTTTCAACATTTATCATCAGGAAAATTGGCGAAGGTTTAGCAAGGCAGTTATTGCTATCTGCGGATATAATTACTGGCAAACGAGCTTATGAACTAGGTTTTGTTAACTATATATATAATAATGTTTTAGAAGGTGCAATGGAAGTAGCTTCTAATTTAATTCAAAATTCTTCGTATAGTATGAAATTAACAAAAGATATGATCAAGACGGTTTCACAATTATCAGTTGAAAATGCAGTGGAATATTGCATTAAATTAAATACGATAAGTCGTTCCTCAAAGGATTTTAAGGATGGTTTAGATAATTTTTTAAGCAATAAATAGAGAGAAGAATGTCTGAAGATTTGAAAAAACATATCCGGAGCATAAAGGATTTTCCTAAAAAAGGAATAATGTTCAGGGATATTACAACACTTTTAAAGGAACCGAAAGCATTTAATAAAGCGTTAGATGAATTGATGTTGTTTACTGATCAGGTAAAGATTGATAAAGTTGTTGGGATTGAATCGAGAGGATTTATTTTCGGATCATTACTTGCTCAGAAACTTAATGTTGGATTTATTCCCGCAAGAAAACCAGGTAAACTTCCTGCTGAGACTGAATCTGCAACTTACCAGCTTGAATATGGCGAAGATAAAATTGAAATGCATAAAGATGCTATAAATCCCGGCGATAAAGTTCTTTTGCATGATGATCTGCTTGCTACAGGCGGAACTGCTGAAGCGGTAACAAAACTCATAGAAAAACTTGGTGGGGAAGTTGTCCAAATATCCTTTTTGATTGAGTTATCTCTTCTAAATGGAAGAGATAAATTAGAAGGGTATGATATTAAATCATTAATAATGTATGATGATGAAAATTAAGTTCTCTCTGTTGAACTCTTAAAAAAAATAGCATTGCCTTAAAAGTGCAGTAATTGTCATTGTGAGGAGTTTGCGACGAAGCAATCTTTTAATTCTACTAAAAAATGAGATCACTTCGCTCCGCTCGTGATGACATTAGGTAAATTAATTGCTCCATCCTATAGGTGCAATTACTACCACAAACTCACCTTTAGTGATTTTCTCATCAATTTGCTGCTTTAATTCCGAAGGGTAACCTCGCCATGTCTCTTCAAACTTTTTTGTCAGCTCACGGCAAACAACAACGATTCTATCAGGAATATAATCAACTAATTCATCTACAAGTTTTTTAATCCTGTAAGTTGACTCATACAAAACAATAGTTCTTTTCTCTTCTGATAATTCCTTTAATTTTTTCTGCCTTCCTTTTTTCTGTGGAAGAAATCCTTCAAACACAAAAGAATCTGTAGGTAAGCCGCTTACGGTTAAAGCAGCAATAAGAGCAGTTGCTCCCGGAATAGGAATTATTTCAATATCTTCTTTTATTGCCTGGGATATAAGTCTTACTCCAGGATCGGAAATTGCCGGAGTTCCGGCGTCTGAAACTAATGCACAGTTATCTCCGTTTTGAATTCTTTTTAGTGCTGCAGGAATTTTCTTAGTTTCTGATACTGCATTAAATGAAACCAATTGTTTAGTAATGTTGTAGTGTTTGAGGAGTCGTGAAGTAATGCGTGTATCCTCGCATAAAATAAAATCAACCTGTTCAAGAGTTTCCAAAGCGCGGGCGGTTATATCACTCAGGTTGCCAATTGGTGTGCTTACAATATAAAGTTTGCCAGACATTTTCCAAAAATACTTTAAAATGAGAACGGCTCCAAAAAAAGGGAGCCGCCTCATGCAAGTAGTTTAAATTTGTGATTATTTAGACATCATAAAGTTCAGAACTTTTTCGATAACTTGCAAGCCTTCTTCAAGTTCATCATCTGTAATATTTAATGGCGGGCGGAACCTGATCGATTTTTCGCCGCAGCCAAGTATAAGCAGTTTTTCTTTTTCGCAAATTGTTCTGAACTCATCCCTTTGTTCTGCAGAAGGCATATCAAACGAACACATCAATCCCAATCCTCTTGCATTATTAACAAGCTGAGGAAATTGAACTTGTATTTCATACAGCCTGCGTAACAAGTAATTTCCTCTCTCTTTTGCATTTTCAACCAGGTTATCTTTTTCAATTACTTCCATAATATATTTTGAGCGAACCATATCTACAAAGTTTCCACCCCAGGTTGAATTTATTCTGCTTGAAACTTTGAAGCAATTTTCTTTCACTTCATCAATCCTGTCGGAAACCATTATTCCGCAAACCTGAGCCTTTTTGCCAAATGCAATTATATCCGGTTTAACATAATGTTCGTAAGCCCAAAACTTACCAGTTAAACCAAAACCGGTTTGCACTTCATCAAACATTAAAAGAATATCGTTTTCATCAGCAATCGCTCTCAGTTCCTCAAAAAATTCTTTACGGAAGAAATTATCTCCGCCCTCCGCCTGGATCGGCTCAAGAAGGATAACTGCAATATCATCCGGATTGTCTTTTATTGCATTTTTAATTTCCCAGATTGCTTTTTCCTCCAGTTCAATTATTCTATCAATATTATTTTCTAGAGGAAAAGTTATTTTTGGATTTAGTATTCTAGGCCAATCAAATTTTGGAAAGTATTTTACTTTTATTGGGTCAGTGTTTGTTACGGAAAGAGTGTATCCGCTTCTTCCGTGGAATGCTTCTTTAAAATGAATTACCTGGAGACCTTTTTCTTCTTTAATTCCTTTTCCAAAATTCTTCTGGACTTTCCAATCGAAAGCTGCTTTTAAACCATTCTCTACAGCAAGAGATCCGCCAGAAACAAAAAAGAGGTACTTCATATAATCTGGTTTTGCAACATCAGCAAAAGTCTCTACAAACTCAGCCATGTAAGTTGTGTAAATATCAGAGTTACTAGGTTTGTTAACCGCTGCATAACCTAAAACTTCTCTTACCTCTTCTGAATTGAGGGATGGATGGTTAAATCCTAAAGGTGATGAAGCAAAGAATGTGAAAAAATCTATATAAGTTTTGCCGGTTTTTTCATCAACTAATTTGTTCCTGTAGCTGTTTTTAAGATCGAGAACAATCTTAAAACCATCGGCGAGCATACTTTTACCAATTACTTCATGTACCTTTTCTGCAGGTGTTATTGTTTCAATAATCATATTTTTTCCGTTTTGATTAGATAAAATAAAATTTAAGATTGCAACAATTGTGCAATAATCATTGCAAAGATTGGATTGGGATAAAGAGGATTAATAGACGTTTTCAAAAGCCGAAACAAAATAGCTTCGGTAATTTTCACAAAAAGAGTAAAACATTGAATTTATTGCTTAACTAATTAATAATTTCTGTAAAATTATATCAAAAACTAATCAACCACAAGAAATATTGCAAACCAACAATTGTGAAATATGAAATATTTAGCCAAAATAGTACTTTACGGTGAGCAATTGACAATTAGGTTTTAATTAGTTACACTTACTGTAACAAATAGAAAAATTATGTCAGCATCAACAAAACTTTCAACATCGGTAAAGGCAATCTGCTTTTTGAGCAGCAATTATCCTGAGCCAAAGTCGAGCCCTGAGATTGCAGAGAATATAGGGATAAATCCTTCAAAATTGAGGAAGATTTTGTCGATGTTAGTTAAAAACGATATTGTAAAAAGCACGCATGGAACTAGTGGTGGATTTAAACTGAACAGAAATTCCTCCGAGCTTCATCTGCAGGAAATTTATTGTGCGCTAGAAGACAGAAAGGCATTTTACCTTGATGTGCAGAAGGAAGATGTTAAAAAAAATAGCGTGCCTGCCAAACTTAACAGTTACTTTCTGGAACTGTTTTCTGATATCCAGGTTGATATCGAAGAAAAAATGAAAACTATAACTATTAAATCAATTTTAGAAAATATTAACAACGAAAAATAAGGAGCACTAAGATGGATTTC
>CBEPPX010000234.1:2500-3986 GCA_965511205.1 uncultured Ignavibacteriales bacterium
CTTAATGAAAAATGCCCAACCTGTTCTTTTGCTTTTCTGTAAAGTTCAGGATCATTTGTAGTTCTAAGTGTAAGATCAACTGCTTCGTTGTATAAACGCGTGATAAATTCATCAACTCTTTCAGTCATCAATGCAGGGAACGTACCCTTGAAAGGAAAAGTTCCTCCAACGGTAACACTTATAGTTACATTACTAAGTAAGGAATT
The DNA here is from genome assembly GCA_965511205.1 of uncultured Ignavibacteriales bacterium. GTDB lineage: Bacteria > Bacteroidota > Ignavibacteria > Ignavibacteriales > Ignavibacteriaceae > JAZGGS01. The sequence continues at coordinate 2,707 of CBEPPX010000234.1, forward strand.
ATTTTTAAGGTTGTCATTTAAAATCTGTGAAGCTGCAATGCCTGTCCAGATAAGTAATAGTAATAATAGTTTCTTAATCATTTAACTAAAATCCGTTTTTTTATGGAACACAATTATAAATTTACTGCTGATTATACTGAGTTTCATAATAATCCTGGTAATCGCCCGAAATAATTCTTGACCACCAGTTTTTATTATCAATATACCATTCTATAGTTTTAGAAATTGCTTCCTCGAAGGAGAAAAGCGGTTCCCATCCAAGTTCATTTTTAATTTTTGAAGAATCGATTGCATACCTTCTATCGTGACCGGGCCTGTCCTTTACAAAATCAATCATATCCTCCGATTTACCTAACTTGTTTAATATGAGTTTAATTATTTCTATGTTGGGCATTTCGGTGCTTGCGCCAATATTATAAACTTCACCAATCATACCCTTTTCAAACACCCGCTCAATTGCTTTGTTATGATCTATAACGTATATCCAATCCCTTATATTCATTCCATCTCCGTATACAGGAAGTTTTTTTCCATTTAGAGAATTGATGATCATCAATGGAATTAGTTTTTCGGGAAACTGGAAAGGTCCGTAATTATTTGAACATCGTGTAATAACTACGGGCAAACCATAAGTGTGATAAAATGCCATTGCCATCATATCAGCAGATGCTTTGCTTGCTGAGTAAGGACTGTTTGGATGAATAGGTGTATCTTCGGTAAACAATCCTTCCGTTCCCAAACTTCCGTAAACTTCATCGGTTGAAATTTGAACAAATTTTTCTACGTTAAACTTACGCGCAGCTTCCAGCAAAACATTTGTACCAAGCACATTAGATCTGAAAAAAATTTCGGAATCAAGAATGCTTCTATCCACATGAGATTCAGCGGCAAAGTTTATTACATAATTAATATCATATTTTTGGAACAGAGAGTTTACTAACTCAGCATTAGTAATATCTCCTTTCACAAACCTGTAATTCTTTTTTCTTTCAGATGTTACAAGATTTTCAAGGTTTCCTGCGTAAGTAAGTTTATCAAGATTTATTATATTATAATCGTTGTGTTCATCCAGGATGTAATTAATAAAATTACTCCCTATAAATCCAGCGCCGCCTGTTAAAAGGATATTCTTCATAATGATTAGAAAGAAAAGAATCCTATAAATATTCCAGATTGAACAAAGAAAGCATTTCCGTTAAGATCTGAAGGCACGCCTTGCAGTGGCTGGTCATTATCTGCAGTCCATGAATCACCAAATGTGAGTTGATAGCCAACTCCCA
>CBEPPX010000235.1:0-3982 GCA_965511205.1 uncultured Ignavibacteriales bacterium
CGGTAAACTCTGCTTTGCTAAAGTACATATCAACCAGCCACTCTGGAGAACCTATGGTTTTATCTTCGGTCTGTGCGCTATAATCAGGTGCGGTAAAAAATATAAGAGGAAGAATGATTAAGAATGTTTTCATTTGCGTAAACATAATTAGTTATTTCATTTGTAAAACATAACCTGAAGAAGCTTCAATAACAAGTCGCTTTTTTACTGTTCCCAAAATTTCAATTCCAGCAACCGCAGGATTTACAAGGATGTTCCATTCACCCTCAGGAAGTATAAATTCTTCCTTCAATTTAGGATTAGCATTTAGCAATACCATAAAAACATCGTTATTAAATTCTAACTGGTAACCAAGAGCAAAAGTATTATTTTTTATTTTGAAAAAGTTTACATCGTTATAACCTGCTCTGCGGAAGGCATCATATTTTTTCCTGAGCTGAATTAATCCTTTGTAATAATTTAAAAGTTCAATGTTAATTTTTGCATGGTTATAGTTTATGTAATTTGTTTCATTGTCTTTATTATAACTATTATGGTCAATAGTCCCTTTATGTTCATCAGGTACTTTAACATCAGGTGGAATAACTTTACTCCTTGCAAATTCCTGCCCGGAATGAATCATAATGATGCCGCGTGAAGTAAAGAGAAAGAGTGCGGCAAGTTTGTTGAGTCTTAGCTGCATCGGTAATAACTTAACATATTTATCAACATCTTTAATTATTTTCTTTTTCATTACGTCGCCCAATCCTAGTCGGATAAAGTCGCCGATTGTATAACCATCATGCGATTCTAAATAATTAACAGAATGATGAGGCTCCCGGAATAATCCATTTGCATCTTTATTTAATGTGCCGTTAACATAACTTTCTATTCTGCTTCTGTTATTATTTCCGTACCAATTTCCAAATATCCAGCCATGACCTTCAAAAGGATTTTCGCCCTTTATACCATTTCTTATTTGGTCGTTCCAGCTAGCCCACCCACGCGCAGAAAATCCTGCAGGATCGTACCCTCCGCCCCAGGGCTCACAAACAAAAATTACATTAGGATTTACTTTTTTTGCTTCGTAATGAACTTCTTCAACTGTTTCCCAATCAACCAGCTTTCCAAGGTCGAAACGAAATCCGTCAATGTGGTATTCCTTCATCCAGTAAAGCACACTTTGAATGACTAATTTTTTAACCATAAGCCGTTCGGTTTTAAAATCGTTTCCGCAATAGCTCCGGTCAATAAAATCACCATTCTCATCAAGACGAAAATAATAATCTTTATCTATCTGCTTGAAGTTTCCAATTTCATACTCGGAAACATGGTTATACACAACATCCATTATAACAGCAATTCCTTCTTTATGGAATGCCTTAATCATATCTTTAAAATCTGTTACAGCTCTTGCATCTTTACCGCTCCAGGTATTCCATTCAATGCTCCTTACATTTTCAGAGTAGTAACTTTCCGGTGCAAAGAAAGCTGCTGTCATATATCCCCAATGATTTCTTTCGTATGGATTCCATGTATTAAGTTTTCCATTAACAGAATTTTGGAAGGGAATTTCGATATTTGCATACTCCTGAACAGGTAGAAGTTCAACCGCATTTACACCAAGACTTTTTATATATTCTAATCCGCCGGGTTTACTTTTCTCAGTTAATCCTTTATAAGTTCCTCTCTGCTCAACTCCGGAGGAAGGATGTTCTGTCATGTCGCGGATATGCATTTCATAAATGATAAGGTCACGCCAGTCATTTTTTATCCAGGCATCCCCTTCCCAATCATAGTCCCCCTCGTTAACCACAATAGCTCTCCGCGGATTGTAATATGAATTAAAAGTAGTAACTGCTTTTGCATAAGGATCAACACAAATAATATCTTCAATGCCGGGGACTTCGGTATGATGGATCTTAAAACCGTAGAACAATCCATATTGCTCTCCCTCTATCGCAGTTTCCCAAACTCCGTTCTCATCCTTTACCATTTTAAATTCTTTACCATTAGTCTGTTCCGGCTGTTCAAAAGTAAGGAGAGAAATTTTATCGGCGGAAGGTGCAAACAACCTAAAATAAGTCGTGCCATTTTGTACAAATGAACCCAGCTTTTTATCTGAATAAAGATTATCAAGTTCTTTTTGTTTTTTAAGGAACTCAGAAATCTTTTTCGGCACATTAACTTTCTTCTTGTCCGAACTTGATAAAGTACTGCCCATAAAACCTTATGCTTAAGAAAATGATTAATACTAGAATTAATGTAGATTATAAATTCATTTTACCTTACTACATTCCGAACATATAATTAATTTTAAGATTGTACAAATGAAGGAGGTTAAATTCTACTCGCCTGCATAAATTTCACCATCAACAACAGGAGTAACGCAAATAAGCGGTTTTTCAGGAAGATGGAATTTTGAAAATATTTCTTCGAAAAGCCGGAAGTGCATTCCCCGCTTTTCGAGCTTATGAAATCTTTTATAACTCATAAATTTACCTTTCTTGTCGGTAGGCGCATCAAAATGGTAAGCATTGGGAAAGTCCTCTGCTGCACGGCTTTTAAGAAACTTGATCTTATTATCATCGCCGCCTTCACTCTCGTAAGCCATTGCGCGGAATTCTACAACGAGCATTTCATTTAATACCAGGTAAATGTTCAGTATTATTTCGTTCATTTTTCCTTTTTGAATTATATAAACAAACTACGCCTAAACACAGCGCATAAGCGAATGCAAACTTACACATTATGCTTTCAATTTTAGCAATTAAATAATAATCACCAGTTGCCATTATTATAAATGCAGTTGCTACCGGGAAGCTGATTATGATGTTACCCGTAAGTAGAACTTTAGAGATAAATATTGTTTTTTTATCCCTTCCTTTCTTAATCCCCCGCAGAAGTAAAATGATAGCCGTCAGTATAGGTGTATAATAAAATAATCCGTACAAATCACCCAACGGGTAATTATAAGTTGCATAAAGTACTGCGCAGCTTGTAACTGTAAACTGATCGAGAATGAATGGATAGTAAAGGATAAATGCTGCAGCCGGTAAAAATACTAGGTATAAAGCTTTACTTTTAATATTGTACAACTCAGCTACAAGAATAAAATTTAATGGCGGAAGTAAGGATATAACCGCAAAGCCAAAGTAAGCCATTAATGATGAGCTTAATCCTACCTGGCACATTAAAAACTCGAGCAGTTGATATGTCATCAGGATAAAGATAAGCATCATTGCTAGCTTATTGAGTTTACTCTTACTTGCAAAGATTACCAGGTTTACTAAAAGAATAATCTCAATACAGGCAATTAATAGCGAACCTAATCCATCCCAACTATCCATATAATAACTTTTGAGTTTATATCTAAAAATAAAAAGTCATTCCCATTTTCTGAGAATGACTTCATTAATTCTTTACTAGATGATTATTTTTTTGGTCCAACCATCTGTTCGGGTTTTACAACTTCATCAAATTTTTCTTCTGTAAGCAGACCAAGTTCAACGGCAGCTTCTTTAAGAGTAGATCCGTCTGCATGAGCTTTCTTCGCAATCTTGGCTGCGTTATCGTAACCAATGTGTGGGTTAAGCGCAGTAACCAGCATTAAAGAATTATTAAGATGAGCTTTTATATTTTTTTCATTAGCTTCAATTCCAACAACGCAGTTATCCGTAAAGCTTTCGCACCCATCAGCAATTAACCTTATTGACTGCAGAACATTATAAATGATAACCGGTTTAAAAACATTTAGCTCAAAGTGCCCGGTGGCTCCGCCAATATTAACAGCCACATCGTTACCCATAACCTGTGCACAAACCATGGTAAGTGCTTCCGATTGGGTTGGATTTACTTTGCCCGGCATTATTGAACTTCCCGGTTCATTTGCAGGAAGATTCAATTCGCCAATTCCGCAGCGCGGACCTGATCCAAGAGTTCTGATATCGTTTGAAATTTTCATTAATGATACAGCTAAAGTTTTAAGTACCCCGCTTATTTC
>CBEPPX010000236.1:0-3982 GCA_965511205.1 uncultured Ignavibacteriales bacterium
CGTACGGCATCGATGTTGCAAAAAGCTGATCAATTAATAACCGCAATTCTTTTTCATTAAGTTTATCGCCTGCTTTAACTGCAGTTTTACAAGAATATGATTTTGCGATATTATCTTTCTCTTCGTAATCCTTTTCCCTCTGGTTACTAGAATACTCTTCAAGAATTTCCAGCAAAACTTTTTCTTCATTTCCCCTTTTTACATCATCAGGTACGCCTTCAATAACAACATATTTCTTACCGGAAAATTTTAATTCGAAGCCTAGCTTATTAAGATGACCATGTAGTTCCTTAATTAATTCAAAACGTGCAGGATCAAGCTCTATTTTTTTTGAAAAGAGAAGTTGCTGCGAAAATGGAATATCTGCATCCAGCCGGTTCAATGCTTTTTCGTACAATACTCTTTCGTGGGCTACATGCTGATCAATAATCATCAATCCTGATTTTATCTGCGCAAGAATATACTTGTTATGAAGTTGAATAATAAAAGGAAAATCTTCAATTCCAGTTTCAAATTCGCTTTCTGTTTGCGTATGAAAAACTTCCCTATTTTCTTCCTTTTGGAATGGCGGTTGGAGCGACTGTCCAGGAGACCTGGTAATTGCATCATCAGTTATGCTGCCAAATATTTTATCAATATCCTCATCTGAAAAGCGTGGAATTTCAGGTTTATAACTTCTTTGGTAAGGTCTATCGCTGAAATCGTTTTTGTTTGCAGGATCAAATTTATTCACCATTAATTTTTCTTCAGATAACTCTTCATCATTAAAAATCATTGATGGTACAAGATCGTGCGTACCTAAACTTTTTCTTACCACAGCAAGTACAAAATTATAGACGTCTTTTTCATCATCGAACTTAGCTTCAAGTTTTGAAGGATGAATATTCACATCAGTTTTTTGCGGATCAATTTCAAGGAACAAAATAAAAAATGGGTAATCACCTTTTTCAAGAATATTCTCGTAAGCAGAAAAAACAGCATGGTTTATCTGTTTGTTTATAATATATCTTGAATTAAGAAATAGATACTGTTCACCCTTACTCTTTTTAAGCAGCGCCGGTTTTCCTATAAATCCAGTGACGGATAAAAAATCTGTTTTTTCATTAACAGGTAAAAGTGCATCGAGCATATTATCTGCAAACACCTGCTTTACTCGCTCCTCCAAATCTCCAGCTTCATAACCATAAATCAGTTCATCTGCATTAAAGAGTTTAAAATAAATTGAAGGATGACTTAAAGCATTTTTATTGAAGGTATCAATTATATGTTTAAGCTCAGTCGCATCTGTTTTCAAAAACTTCCTGCGGGCAGGCGTATTAAAGAAAAGATTTTTAACAGTAACTGAAGTTCCTTTTGGATATGATCCTTTATCTTTAACGAGGTTACCCGATTCATCAAACCTAATGCTTGTACCAATTTCGTCATCCCTGGTTTCCGTCCTTATTTCAACCTGGCTTACTGCAGAAATAGAACTAAGCGCTTCCCCCCTGAAACCAAGGGTTTTAATCGTTTCAAGATCTTCGAAAGCCCAAATTTTACTTGTTGCATGCTTCTGAACAGAAAGAAGAAGATCTTCCTCAGACATTCCAATTCCATCATCAACTACTTGTATTAAATTCTTCCCTGCTTTTTTAACAATCAATTCTATTTTTGTTGCGCTGGCATCAATTGAATTTTCAATCAGCTCTTTTACAACCGAATCCGGTCGCTGAACCACTTCGCCGGCTGCAATTTTGTTTGATATCTGTTCTGGTAATATTCTAATCCTGTTACTGCTCATCTTTTCCTTTTGTATTTAACAATTTCAAATTTTTCTCTATCCTCACGGTATTCCTCTTCCCAATCGTTTTCAGATATTTCGGGAAAGTTTATTTCACCTTCTGCATCAAATTTCATGTTAGAGATGATTAACTGATCAGCAATTTCAATTGCCTGTTTATATACTTTCCCACCACCGATAATAAATATTTTTTCAGGGCTGGTAATTTTGCAATATTCAATTCCTTCGCTAAGTGAATGGACAATTTTTACTTCTTCAAAATCAGAACTGTAATTCTCATCCCTTGTGATTAGAATGTTTTCTCTTCCCTTTAACGGTTTACCCAAAGTTTCAAAAGTTTTCCTCCCCATAAGAATCGGGAAACCTATTGTAGTTTGCTTAAAGTGTTGGAATTCCTCTTTTACATGCCAAGGCATTTCACCGTTTGATCTTCCAATTACACCATTTTGTGCAATTGCAGAAATAATAATTATTTTCAAACTGCAACCTCAAAAGTAATCTTATCATGGTGCTGGTAATTAATTAGTTCAAAATCTTCAAAGCAAAGTTCATCGAGTGGTTTATCTTTTATTTTCAATCTTGGCAATGCGAGCGGTTCCCTGGTAAGCTGTTCCTTTAAGCCAATAAGGTGATCATACTTTTCGGTTTCGCTCCCTTCCGGAGCTATATAAATATGTGCATCGATTATGGTGTGTGCAAACTCTCCAAGTTCTAATCCAACTTGTTGAGCAATAACCTGCGTTAGCAAAGAATATGCTGCGAGATTAAATGGAATTCCAAGTGCAATATCACCTGATCGCTGAGTAAGATGGCAGTTTAATTTTCCGCTATTTACGTTAAACACAAATGTATAATGACATGGAGGAAGCTTACTTGTTGTAGCATTTCCGGGTTCCCAAGCAGATACAACCAACCGCCTGCTGCTCGGATTTCTTTCTATTTCATCAATTACATATTGAATCTGATCTATTTCTTTGATTTGCCATTGCCCGTCTTTATCTTTTTGAGCGCTCGGGAAATGACGCCAGTAATAACCGTAGGCAGTTTCAAGATTTCCATCCTCATCAGCCCATGCATCCCATATCTTAGTATGTTGTCTTAAATTTCGAATATGATTCTCACCAGATAAATACCATAATACTTCGTGTAGAAGTGATTTCCACTGCATTTTTTTTGTAGTTAAAAGTGGAAACCCTTTGCTCAAATCAACTTTGTAGAAAGCACCAAAATACGAAATAGTATCAACGCCGGTTCTCGTTTTTTTGTGAGTTCCCTTTTCCATCACCAATTTCACTAAATCGTGGTATTGTTTCACTAATTTTCCCGTTTTACCATTTGTAAATGATTTATTGAATTAAAAATAAATTTACTAATTTTTAGTGTAGCTATAAAAGTCTATAATTATAGATTATTCTTGATTTTTATGCAAGCCAGGCGAATTCCGCTTTCAATATTGGAAATCGATTCATTATTATTCTGAAAAAAACTGCTTATTTCAATAGGTAAGATATTATCAGGCAGTATCTGTTTTACTTCATTTCTAATTATTCCACAAAGCAAAAATATTTTATCACACTCGTTTTCAAATTCTTTGAGTAAGATCCCTGCTCCCTTACCCATTAATGATTGATTATCGAAAGCTCCCTCTCCTGTTATTACAAAATCTACTTTCCCTTTTAACTTTCTGATATTTAGGTCATTCAGGATAAAATCTTTTGCTATTCTAATCTTAGCGTTTAGTAGAAGATGGAACAAGGAGGGAATTCCACCCCCAGCACCAAATAATGGATTAGATGAACCTGTTATTTTATTATTTTGTAACAAGTTAACAATATTATTAAAACCATTTTCAAGAATCACAATATTACTTTTACTTGCTCCTTTTTGAATACCGAAAAGTATAGCCGCTCCATTCCTACCAAGCAAAGGAATTTCAACATCCAGGATCAATTCTATTTGAAAAGGAAACATTTTAGTTTCCCACTCAATAGTTTTAACTTTATTTAAATTTTCCGGAACGGGTAATACTTCAATATTATTTCCATCGCATAATTTTAATCCTAAAGCGGAGCACGCACCGATTCCCATATCGATTGTTGAAGTTCCTCCTATTCCCATAACTATCTTTTCAGCATTAATTTTTCCGTTCAAAATATCATTTTCAATTTTAAGCAATAATTCACCTAATCCTTTTGAAGATAG
>CBEPPX010000237.1:0-3964 GCA_965511205.1 uncultured Ignavibacteriales bacterium
AAGTTTTTTACAAAGTTCACTGCTTGTTTTTACACCTTTCTTTTCAATGCTTTCCCTTACATCTGAAAAATCCGGAAAAAGATAGAATGCGCCATCCGGCTGGCAAACGTGCAACCCAACAGATGACAACTTCAAGACAATAATCTGGGATATTTTTTTTAGTATCCATCTTGATCGCCAAAGATAATTTTCAATTTCTGAACCACCTTGAAATGCCCTAACTGCAGCATACTGGATAGGTGCACTTGTAGAAGTAAATGTTTCACTTGCCATCACAGCCATAATTTCTTTCAACCGACCGTTAAGATTGCCTGGAAAAACAAAAGTACCAAGTCTCCAACCACCGGCTCCGCACCATTTACTTAATCCACCGCTAATAATTGTACGTTCAGGATAATAACGCGCTATTGAAAGATGCTTTCCCTCGTGATGAAGCTCACCATATATTTCATCTGAAAGAAGAATTATTTTATGCTTTTTAGCAACTGCAGCAATGTCTTTCAATTCGCTTTCGCTGTAACTAACACCAACGGGATTTGAAGGATAGTTTAGAATTACTATTCTTGGTTTTGTTTCATCATCTTTACATTGTTCTTCTAATTGTTCAGCTGAAAGACGCCAATTATTTTTCCTGTTTGTTTTAATCCACCTGACCTGTCTACCAATTATCAGTGCTTGGGGCGCGTAAGAAACCCATGAAGGGGTTGGGATAACCAGATCGCCGTAGTAAGTGTATTGCAGCAAAAACATCAACTCTTTGGATCCTGGACCGATCAATACGTCCTCGGCAGTGTAACAAATACCATGGGTTCTGCAGTGATAATCAGCAACAGCTTCTCTTAATTGGGGCAAACCTTTTACAGGCAGGTAATCTTTCTGATGCGCGTTTGCTTTTAGTTCATCTACAACTGGCTGTGGAACAGGAAACGGAGACTGCCCTAACCCGAGTCTGTAAATCATCTTTCCTTCTTTACGAAGCTGGTTGCTTAATTCGTTTATAGCAAGAGTTGCGGATTGAGGTAAACCCCTAACGTTTAAGTTTAAGCTGATTTCCTGGAAATTGTTTTTCATCTTACAAACGATTATTAATGATAATGATATAAGTAAATATAGGAAGTAAATTTATAATATCGGGTAAGCGACATTTAGGAAAATAAATAAGCCCCGTATTTAGCGGGGCTCAGATTAAAAGTAAATATTGTTTGCGGTTAATTACTTAAGTAGAGTCATCTTACCGGATTTTTGTTTATATGCAACTTTTAGATTGTAGATGTAAACCCCACTCGATACCTGAATGCCGTTTTCATTTTTTCCATCCCATTTGCTTAAATAATTACCTGCAGGAAGAATTTCATTTACTAACGATTTAATAAGTCTTCCTTGTAAATCATAAATCTTTAACTTGGTTAAAGAGTTGGTAAGATCGTAAGGAATGGTAAAAGCAATTATAGTTGTAGGATTAAAAGGATTAGGATAATTACTAAGCAGTATTTCCATTTGTGGAATCAGCAAATTATTTTCATTATTTTCAACTGAAGTAATTAAAGTTGCTCCCCCTCCTCTTGAATTTCCTAAAGTATCAGCAAGGTAAATATTAACCCAATCAGGTCTTAACGCAGATTGCAAATGTGTGCTAGCCCATTCTTCATCAGTTAAACGCAAAAAATCATATGTTCTATAATCGTAGTAACTCATTACAGGGCCCGCAAAGGCGGTTAAATCTCCTTGGTGATTTTCTGTAACTACAACTCCAACATTAACTTTTCCTGTTCCAACATGAGTAATACCACCGATAATTCCGCCACCACACCCGGTAGGAGTTGTATGAATATCTGCAACAATGTGATCACTTTGCATTAATCCTTTACTTTCTTCATATTCATCATCCCTGTAGAAAAGTTCTGGATACCATCCATGAAACGGATCACCGCTACCAGTTGGATCATCATAAAGCATTGTTTTAAGGAAATATATTTCCTCTTGTGTAAAAGTTTCGCCATTCAATTCTTTTTGAGCAATTGATGCTAATGTATCTGCAGTAGAAATAAATCTTCCAAAATATTCGGTAATCATAATTTTAATTAAAGGATCAGGAAAGTTTAGCGAGCTAAAATAAGTGTAAGAATCTTGAGCCAGCAATTTTAAGTTATTGTAGAATTCAGGAAAAGGTTCTACAAAACTGTATGGATAAGAGCAAATTGATCCGCCTGTATAAGATTGTTTTGCATAAAGAAGATTATCATGCCTTAGCTCAGTCCACGAAGCAAGCTGTGTATTCATTTTTTGCTGCCAGTATGCAGCAGTTTGCATAAATTGCGGCAATGTACTTCTATCAGTTGGTGGATTTAAAAATCGTATTGAGTTTAACCAGAAATTATATATTGTTTCTTCCCAAAAACCTGGATCGTAATGATCTATAAGATAACGTAGTGCAGCGAGATTTGATGAATAGTGATATTCATTCAACTCATTTATTAAAAGCTGCGCTGAAGCATCATTCCCAAGTGCAAAAAGAACATCAAGAGTTGATGGATAAAGTCTGCAAATATATTCACCCAAATATTTAATCCTATCAAAAACAACAGTGCCCGTTACATAAGAATCTATGATAAATCTTTGCCCGAATAACATAAATGCAGATGCAGGAATAATTGAATCGGGAGACATAGGATTGTTGTAAAGAATTTGTGATAATATTAACTGGTAAGCAAATGCCTGGTTTTTTAATGTATCCTGGAATTCAACAAGCTTTAAACTATCAAGCAGCTGGCTAGCATTACTAAGCTGAACAGCATTTTTTAAATAGTCAAGATTTTCTAAAGTTACGTTGTCAGGATCTCCAACAAAGTACTTTAAGATGTGTTCCATTTCCTGATGAATTGGTTCAACTGAAGAAATATCGTACAATTCTTTTATTAACATTGCATCAATAGTTTGCCTTTGAATATCCTGAAATGTTTGCCTTTCACAATACAATGGTAAAGAACTTGGTGCTAGTAAATAAATTTCAGTTCTTCCTAACCACATCATTGCTCTAAAATATGGTTCAAGATTTAATCCAGAAATTGGATCTAAAACATAATGCCCTCTTGGTTTAAATTGGCTCCAATCCATTAGCCTGCAATTACTTGAGAATAAGTAAAATGGATCATGTCCTTCTTCTGCATAAATCCGAGCTAATATTGTATCAATAATTTCGCCGTTTTCTGAATAATATGGAGTTACATTTTCTTCTAAAAGCAATAATGGAACTGTAATGTAAACATCAACATCTTTTAGCATTGTAAGCATATCAGGATTGCTGCTGTAGTTTGCATGCAATTGTGGCATAGAACTGTGTAATCCATTTAGCATTTCCGTTAATCTTGGAACAAGGAGTCCTGATTCCATATCCTGCAAAATTCTATCATAAGAAACATGAAAAGCATGCAGAATTGCATCAGTTGAAACAAAAACAGGAAGATCTTGATGAAAGATTTCTAGAATTGCTTCACCAAAAGAGATTTTGTCCAATCTCTCACTAACCATAAATCCATGATCACCAATCAGTGATTTTTCATATTCAGTTAGATTGTAGTAAGCATCAATACTATCAAAATAAAGTGCTTCGGTATAATTAGAATTGATTTGATCGGTGAAAATTCCGGCTGGATGCATCTGCAGAAGTTCTTCTGTACTCATATTTTGATGCTGTTGAAGAAACAGCTGATAATCTTCAATATTAAAGACTTGTGCAATAAGCGGGTTATTTAAAGCAGAAAAAAGAATTAAAACTGTGAAAATATGATGAAAGCGTCCCATAACTTCCTCCTTTTTTTTGCAACTTATAAAACCCGTACACTAATATCAACAATTAACTTCAAATTAGTTTAAAATTAAAAAACCCCGGAGACTAACTCCGAGGCTTTCGTGACCCCAAGGGGATTCGAACCCCTATTACCGCCGTGAAAGGGCGAGGTCCTAA
>CBEPPX010000238.1:0-3957 GCA_965511205.1 uncultured Ignavibacteriales bacterium
GCTGCACCTTCGGTACTACCGGGAAAGATATTCAGGAAGAAGAGATGTATTTTATCAAGAACGGAAATATCGTTACCCGCAGCATCAACGCTCGCGGTTATACCCATTAATGCCGCAATTAAAATTCCGGTTAATGCGCCGCCCGCAATTAAACCTGAGCTGAATAGTGCACCGGGACCGATATCTGATTCTTCCTCTTTCTTATTCTTCTTCTTATCTACAATTAATTTTATTAACCCGCCCATAAAAATCGGTGAGCTAACTGATAGAGGAAGATAAGCACCAACTGCAAATGGTAAAGAACGGACACCGCTTAATTCCATAACTGCGGCAATTCCCATTCCAACAATCACCAATCCCCAAGGAAGATTTTGGCTTAACAATCCTTTTATAACCGTAGCCATTAAAGTGGCTTGCGGCGCAGGAAGATTACTCGAACCAATTCCTAAAGCATTGTGAAGCATTAAAACAGTAAAACCAATTACTGCAACCGATGCAAGCACTCCAATAATTAATCCAAGCTGCTGTTTAACAGGAGTTGCGCCAATAATGTAACCAGTTTTTAGATCTTGTGATGTTGCACCAGCAATTGCTGCAGCAATACAAACAATTGAACCAACTACTAGCGCAACCGGCTGGTAAAAATCTCCAGTCCATCCAACTCCAACAAAAATTAATGCAGTTGCCATAAGCGTTGCAATAGTCATTCCCGAAATAGGGTTTGATGATGCGCCGATTAGCCCAACTATACGCGATGAAACTGTAACAAAGAAAAATCCGAAGATGATTATTAAAACTGATGATAAAAGATTTGTGGGAATCGAAGGAATAACTGCCATAAAAATTACGAGGAGAATAGATCCTGCAAGAACAAAAACCAATGGGATATCTCTTTCGGTTCTAATCTTTTCCTGTTTGCCGCCGGTTCGGTTTTCTTTTAAATCTTTAAACGAATCTCTGAAAGCGCTAATGATAGTTGGAAAAGATCTTATCAAAGTTACAATTCCGCCAAACGTTACAGCTCCTGCGCCGATGTAGCGAATATAGTTAGACCAAATTTCACTAGCAGACATTTGCGAGATAAGTTTTGTTGCCGGAGGAAACACAGTAATCATACTATCGCCGATTAAAGTTATAAGCGGAATTAAAACCAGCCAGCTAAGCACTCCGCCCGCAACCATTATTCCCGCAATTTTTGGTCCTATTATGTAACCAACACCAAGCAGCTCGGGAGTAATTTCACCGTTGATGGTTCCGTTTGGAAGATCGGAATTTCTACTGAACACATAGGTGGGAACATCTTTCCACAAACCTATTACAGACATTAAAAGCTTGTAAATGAATGCAATACCCAAACCGTAATAAACCTTTTTGGCTAAACTGCCTCCCTTTTCTCCTGCTATAAGTACATCTGCACAGGCGGTTCCTTCCGGGTATGGCAGATTACCATGTTCTTTTACGATTAAAGATCGTCTTAGCGGGATCATAAAAAGTACGCCGAGAATTCCGCCCACTAAAGCAAGGAGGAATACCTGCAGGTAATTAAAATAATCTCCTCCGCCAGGCAAAAATATTAATGCTGGTATTGTAAAAACAACTCCTGCTGCTACAGATTCTCCTGCAGAACCTATTGTTTGAACAATATTATTTTCAAGGATGGTTGATTTTCCAATCTTGCTGAAGATAGAAATAGCGAGAACTGCAATTGGAATTGAAGCGCTAACCGTTAGACCAACTTTTAAACCAAGGTAAACCGTTGCAGCGCCAAAAATTATCCCGAAAACCGCACCAAGAATTATTGCCTTAAGTGTAAACTCAGGGATAAAATCTTTTGGAGAGATGTATGTTTTAAATTTTGTTTCGCTGTTTGTGCCGGAGTTTTCTTCTGCCATAAACCGTAGTAATAGAAATGTAGAATAATTTGATTAATTGCTGATGAAATTGCCAATTATTAACAATAAATGCAAGAAAGAACCGAATTTATTATTAGGTGAGAAAAATTGTACTAGTGAATTTTAACTGAAGGAAAATTATACTAGTAATTTAATTCACGTTTTAAGAGTTGTTTAAAAAAATTTACTACTTTAATGTTATAATATTACTCAATTAAAAAGGGTTTACATTGCGACTTTAGAGGAGTATAAGTCTAGTTTATACGCTTTAGTATTTAATAGAATATTACAAATGATTAGTTGAGGTGATATGAAAACTAGTGATGAACCAATTATAGTAGAACAAACATTTAATTCATCTATTGAATCTGTTTGGCATTCCATTACAGAAATTGGACAAATGCGGCAATGGTATTTTGAAAACATATCTGCATTTAAACCTGAAATCGGATTCGAGACTCAATTTAATGTGCAAAGTAACGATAGAAATTTCCTGCACAATTGGAAGGTGACTGAAGTTGAGCATCTGAAAATGATAAAATATAGTTGGGAACTTGAGGATTATCCAGGCAAATCAACTGCTGCATTTGAATTACTTAAAGAAGAAAATAAAACAAAGTTACGACTTACAGTGGATATACTGGAAGATTTTCCTGAGAATATCCTTGAATTCACTCGAGAAAGTTGTATTGCCGGCTGGAAATATTTTATTAATAGTAAACTTAGGGATTTTTTAGAAGTTATTATATAGCTTATAACCAACGCCTCAACCCCGACTGCGTTTAAAGTACAGATTTTTTCAATTTTTTTTATTTGTTTAAGATGTTTGGCATTGTAGTTGCAATTAATTTTATTAATTAAAATTATTACAAATAATAGCGATAGTTTATAAACCAACATTATTGTTATGAGGGGACGGTTTATCAGCGATCCAGTTATTTGCCAAATAAAAAAACAAAATGATAAATATCGAGGAGGTAACAAATGTATTACTCCAAGACTCGCAAACTACAAGTAAGTTTTATAATATTTCTTTTATTCCTGCTGTCAGGTTGGCAAACTCAAGTTTTGTCGCAAGGGACAATTATTGACCATACCTGCACAGATATTACTATAATTCCTGAATCTGCTATAAATCAAGCAAAATCTTTTCTGTATATTGGTTATGGTCATACATCACACGGTAGTCAATTAACTACCGGTATGACAGGATTAATTACTTTCGCTAATAATGGTGGTTTAGGGCTTTCCCATCCTCAAGATATTTTTGCATGGAATAATGGCGGGGTCAACGGTGCACTCGATTTGGAAGAAGGTGATGGCTATGGTTCCGGCTGGTTGGATCATGATTGTGGTTACTATCCTGCCTGGGTGAATGAAACACGAGAGTATTTAGACGATCCATCCCATGCAGATGTGAATGTTATTATATGGTCCTGGTGTGGACAAGCTTCCAGTCGTACTGAGCAAGAAATGATTGACACATATCTATCTCCCATGTCACAACTGGAGACTGATTATCCACAAGTTACATTTGTTTATATGACGGGGCATGCTGATGGTAGTGGAGAAACTGGTAATCTTCATTTGCGAAATCAACAAATAAGAAATTATTGTATAGCCAATAATAAAGTGTTATATGATTTTTACGATATTGAATGTTATGATCCAGATGGTGAATATTTTGGCGATAAAAATGTGAACGATGATTGCTCTTATACAGGTGGAAATTGGGCAATTGAATGGCAAAGCTCTCATATAGAAGGAGTGGATTGGTATAACTGCAGTGCTGCTCATACACAACCTTTAAATGCTAACCTTAAAGCTTATGCTGCCTGGTGGTTATGGGCAAGTTTAGCAGGCTGGGCTCCAGTTACTGATGTTCAAAATTTTCAAAATACAAATCCAACTGAATTTAAATTATATCAGAATTACCCCAATCCTTTTAACCCTACAACTCTAATAAATTACTCTTTACCAAAAGCTGGAAAAGTTAAGTTGTTCGTTTATAATTTACTTGGACAGAAGTTAGTTGAGTTAGTAAATTCCGAAAAGCCGGCTGGTC
>CBEPPX010000239.1:0-3918 GCA_965511205.1 uncultured Ignavibacteriales bacterium
AATTTCCAGAGAGTTCCCCAATCCATAAAAATTGCGGTAAAATTATTTACAAGAATTAGCAAACCCAAAACTATAAACAAGGTTCCCCAGAATATGTGTGATGTTTTCATTTTAATATCTCTTAAGTTGTTGTTTATTTTTTGCATTTATAAGCAAACCAGCACCAATACCAATTAATATAAGCGGCCAGAAGTCACCAAAATCGAATCTCGGTAAAAAGTTATCTAGTAAAAACAAACCTCCCAATAGAATTAGTATAGTTCCGCCCCACATAGCTCTGTTCTTTTTCTGCTCATCAAACATTTTTTGATAAGCAGTAAAATAATTATTGGATGAACCGGTTTCACTTCCAGACTTATCCTGCGCATCACTTCGCTCTCCGGGATCTGTTGGAGCAGGTCCGGGGGTAACAATAAAAGGTCTCTCCGCTACGAATATCCAGAGGATGATATAAGCAATGATTCCTCCACCGCCCAAAAAAACTGTAAGGATAAATAAAACCCTGATTAATGTGGAATCAATATCAAAATATTCTGCCAGACCACCCGCAATTCCACCTAACATCTTGTCTGTTGTTGACCTATATAGTTTCTTTGCCATGATAAGCTCCAGTAAAAATATTATTTAAATTCAATCTCTAATAAATAAGATTTTTTTACATTTACACCTTTATTATTATGTATGGTGTTAATTAATCGGTAACCAGCGAAAATTACCGGCTAATGGAAACTGATTTTTACCGAATATACTTCTGTGGAAAGTTATTAGACTGAATTTTGGTGAATTAGCAACTAGTGTTATATTAAGCAATTAAATTTTTTGGATTATGAAAATAGCCCTTTGCCAGATTAACACAATAATCGGCGACTTAGATTATAATAAAAATAAGATATCAGATGGCTACAAAAAGGCAACGAGTGCTAAGGTTGATTTAGTAATCTTTCCTGAACTAGCTCTTGTTGGATACCCTCCTCGTGATCTTGTTGAAAAAGCTGAATTTAGAAATGCCGTTAGTGAAAGAATAAATGAGCTTGCTTCGCAAACCGGCGAAACAGGTCTTCTCTTTGGTGCAGTAACAGAAGATGATGACCTGGTTGGAACTAATATCCATAACTCTGCTGTACTTTGTTACAACGGAAAAGTTCAGTTCATCCAGCCTAAATCTCTAATCCCAAATTATGATGTCTTTGATGAGATGAGATACTTTGAACCTGCCAAAGAAATTTTTGTGCATGAGTTTAAAGGTGAAAAGTTAGGAATATCCGTTTGCGAAGATATTTGGAACGATGCAGATTACTGGTACAAAAGAAGATATCATACCGACCCGGTTAAAGAGCTTGTTGATAAAGGAGCAACGGTTCTATTAAATATTTCTGCAAGCCCTTACTCTTATGGAAAAAGAAAAGAACGCAGGGAAATGCTCTCTATTTTATGTAAGGAGGATAAACTTCCGCTGGCTTATGTTTGCAGCGTTGGTGCTCATACAGACCTTATTTTTGACGGTGCAAGCATGTGCCTGAATAGCAAAGGAAATCTAACAGCCCTCGGTAAAGCTTACGAAGAAGATTTTATTATTTTCGATACGAAGTCAGATAAAGAAATTCCGGATGAATCTGAAGGATCATTTGAAGAAGAAGTTTTGAGTGCGCTCATTTTTGGAGTGAGGGAATATTGCAGTAAACTTAACTTCAAAAAAATAGTTGTTGGTTTAAGCGGTGGAATGGATTCGGCACTGGTAACTTATATTGCTGTTCAGGCAATCGGCAAGGAAAACGTTCATGTTATTATGATGCCTTCTGAATATTCAAGCGAAGGGAGTGTTACCGATTCCGAAAAATTAATTAGCAAGCTTGGAATTTCTTCTAATAATATTTCAATCCAGCCGGTTGTTGAACAAACACTTGAGGCTATCAGTTCATCATTTATAAATAATCTTAACAATATTACTAAAGAAAACCTGCAGGCAAGAGTGCGCGGTATCTATTTAATGGCTTATTCAAACAACGAAAATAACCTGCTTTTAGCAACTGGTAATAAATCAGAAATGTCCGTTGGTTACTGCACGCTTTATGGTGATATGTGTGGCGGGCTTGCAGTTTTAGCAGATATTTATAAAACAGATGTTTACCGAATCGCAAATTATATAAACCGGAATGAAGAGATAATTCCACAGATAATTATTGATAAAGCTCCTTCGGCAGAGCTTAGCCCGAATCAAAAGGACCAGGATTTTCTACCTCCGTACGAACTTCTTGATAAAATATTAAAAATGTACCTTGAGGAGAACAAAGAATTCGACGAGATATCTGAAGTAATTGGTGATAAAAAATTAGTTGATAAAATTCTCAGGTTAGTTGATATCAATGAATTTAAAAGAAAACAGGCAGCTCCTGCACTTAAAGTTTCACGTAAAGCGTTTGGATATGGCAGGCGATTCCCGATTGTGCAAAAGTGGAGAAATTAATTATAAAAGTATGATAAAATTCAGGATGAACTAAGAATGAAAAAAATTACAATACTTTTGGTGATGTTCTTTCTACTTATTTCAACACAGGCTTTCAGCCAGTTTGGAATGCAGGAAGATCTTATAAAAATTAAAACTTATCAATCATTTGATAAAGTGTATACAGGCAGTGAATTTAAAATAGCAATTGAAATAGATGTTAATGAAGGCTGGCACATAAATTCGCACAAACCTTACGATGATTACCTTATACCTACAGAAGTTGTATTGCCGGAAAATCCCAACTTTACATTGCAAAAAGTTGCTTACCCTAAGCCGCACGATTTTAATTTGGCATTTTCAGATGATCCACTCTCTGTTTGGGAAGGAAAAGTTTTATTCGGCGCTATAATAAAAGTTTCTGATAACCTTGAACCGGGTGAATACCAGTTAATCGTTGAACTTAATTACCAGGCGTGCAACGATATGAGCTGCCTTGCGCCAACTTTTGTAGCCGATACCATAATAATTGTAGTTGCAGATAAAAAAGAAGTGGTAAATCAGGTAAACCAGGAAATATTTGAAAAGATAGACCTAAGCGTTTCAACATCATCCATTGAAACAGATGATGAAACATCCGATCCTATTTCTGATGCATTAGAAAGCAATGGGTTAATTATCGGTTTACTTTTTGTTTTTATAGGCGGACTTGCATTAAATCTAACTCCTTGTGTTTACCCTCTTATACCAATTACTATTGGATATTTTGGAGGACAGAGCGAAGGAAGTACCGGCAGGTTAGCAATGATGGGTCTGCTTTTTATGCTTGGACTCGCTGCTACTTATTCTATAATTGGTGTGGTAACAGCGCTTAGCGGAGCAATTTTTGGTGCTCTGCTGCAAAATCCAATTGTAATATTAATAGTTGTTGCCATTCTTTTAGGTCTCTCATTAAGTATGTTCGGTGTCTACGAGTTTAAACTTCCTGATTCAATGGTTGCTAAAGCAGGCGGAGCAAAAGCAGGAATGTTCGGTGCATTCTTTATGGGTTTAACAATGGGAATTGTTGCCGCTCCCTGTATTGGTCCTTTTGTTCTTGGTCTTGTAACATACGTAGCAACAAAACAAGATCCTTATTTTGGATTCCTTATGTTTTTTGTGCTCGCACTCGGTTTAGGATTTCCTTATCTCTTCCTGGCAATATTTTCTGGTAAGATTAAGAGCCTTCCCCGTGCTGGAGAATGGATGGGCTCTGTTGAACATATTTTTGGAATTATACTTATCGGTATGGCATTGTACTTTTTGTTACCGTTACTGCCAAAGGAAATTTCAGGATATGTTTTGCCAATATTTATGATCGGAGCGGGTCTATACTTGCTCTTCTTTGAAAAATCAGCAAATAAAATAATGGGATTCAGAATATTTAAAACTCTCTTTGCTTTTTTAATAATTGCTGTGGCTGTTTATTCTCTCAT
>CBEPPX010000240.1:0-3913 GCA_965511205.1 uncultured Ignavibacteriales bacterium
ATTGCCGGTTGTAATCGGTTCGGTTGTAACTACAAAAGTTCTTATCCTACCATTCTCTTCAACAACACATTTAGACTTGATTGGTCCTGTGATAAATGTTTCCGGAACATGTGCTTTTGGTTTTTCATCTTTTATCGGTTCTTCTTTTTTCTTAAGCGGAATATCAATCTTTGCTTTTCCTGTAAGTAGACGAATTCCCTCATTAGCTTCCATCTTCTTGCCCGGTACCATTGAGGCAAGTATTAAAAATATATTTTTATCTGAAGTTGGCAGATTTCTTTCTTCAAGAGCTTTCTTTGCTGTTTCGATATTTTTTGGTGCAGCTTCCAGCGGATCACCCTCAAAGACTGGTTGTTCTAACTGCTCAGACGCTTTTTTAATGACTTCGGGATCGGGTGGTAACGGAGTTTTACCAAAATAACCAAGTACAGCCCGGCCGTAACCAGGATCTATTTTTTCCCACCTGCCATACATAACATTGTTAAATGCCTGCAGCCAGTACTGCTGGCTTCCGGGAGTAACGCTTGTCCATGCTCCACCTGCTTCCACAACTACTGGGAACTCTGCCAGAACTTCATTATACTTATGCAATATTCCTGCTTTAACCATCATATGAACATTTGGACCAATAGCGCCGCCGGGCATTGGAAAGCCAAGCACTCTTGCATCGGCGGTTGTTGTTGTTGGATTGAAGTTATAATCTTTTAATCCTTCATTTAACAGACTTTCAATCTCCGGTATTTTTGTTTCATCAATATCAAGAGAGTACCCAGTACCTTTCAATCCATGTGCAAGTGAGCGAACATCAGGTTGTACTGTTCCGCTTGCCATAGGTCTTATTGAAAGATCAACTCCATCAACCCCGGCATCAATTCCTGCCATATAGCATGCTACTGCAGTGCTGGCAGTATCGTGAGTATGAAGCCATAAAGGCATTTCGGGAGGCATTATCTTTTTTAATTTTAGAGTAGTGTTATAAATCGTCATAGGGTCGGTTGTTCCACTAGCATCCTTTAAGCAAATGCTGTCAATATGTACATCACTTTCCAATAGTCGCTTGCCTATATTAAAATAAAATTCAGCGGTGTGTACTTTGTCTGATTTAAATGGTAAACCCATCAGAGCTATGCAAACCTGGTGATGCATTCCTGCTTCCACAATTGGCTTACCTGTTTTAATCAGGTTTTCCACATCATTCATATAATCGAAGTTTCTATCCCACGTAGTGCCATATTCTTTCATCAATTTTGCCTGAAGCGTAAGTCCTTCTATAGATTGTGTAGTAAGAGTTACACCTGATACGGATCGGGTTAATATTTGCAGATCAACTTCTGGTCCAACTGTATCCCTCATTGTTTTCATCGTTTCAAAAGGATCTTCGCCGAGATAAAAACACGGTGCCTGGTAACGCGCACCTCCGCCAAATTCCATATGCTTAATACCTGCTTCGGCGGAATATTTCATTGCAGGTAAAAAATCATTTAATCTTACCTTCCCACCGAAAGAACTTTGCAACCCATCCCTAAAGGGAGTTATCATCACTCTAATCTTTTTTGGGGTTTCTGTAAAAATCATTTTGGTTCCTCTACCTTCGTAATTATTGTTTGAGGATAATTCCTGCTAAAATGTGAAGTGATCGCAGCAACTATTGCAGGATCGTCATCTGTGAATTTTTGTGGAAAAACTGATGTTAGGATTCGGATTAAAATTGCTAATACAGTGAGAACAAAAAAAACTGTTAACAAAGCAATTATGCTTGTAAGAAGAAATTCGCCGCTACCCATAAATTCTCTTTAAGGGATTAATTTTATAAATATCTTATAACAACTTAAAAACTAATTGAACTAAAAAAAAGTGCGGTAAACTTAATAATAATTATAGCGGGACAATTATTGACATGGATCTTTAGGAAGTGGAAAGATAGTTTAGCACAGGTAGTAAAAAATTTACAAATCTAATCATCTTCCTACGCTAACTCTTGTAAAAGAAGCACTAAACATGTAAATTTTTCTTTTAATTTTATTTGAATTTTTAACAAAAATTGGAAATCTGCAGAGGAAATTATGTCTGATATTTTAATCGAATGTGTCCCCAACTTTTCCGAGGGACAGAATAAGGAAGTAATAAAACAAATAACCGACGAAATTGAAAAAGTTGAAGGAGCTCGTCTGCTGGATCTTGATCCGGGTTACGAAATGAACCGCACAGTAGTAACTTTTGTTGGATCGCCGGAAGGAGTGAAGGAGGCTGCTTTCAATTCAATTAAAAAAGCTGCTGAGCTGATTGATATGCGAACTCATAAAGGATCTCATCCACGCATGGGCGCTACTGATGTTTGCCCTTTTGTTCCCGTAAGTGGAATAACCACCGAAGAATGTATCAAACTTTCTAAAGAAGTTGCAAAGAGAGTTGGCGAAGAATTAAACATACCAATTTATTTGTATGAAAAATCCGCACAAACTCCTGAAAGAGAAAACCTGGCTATAGTAAGGCAAGGCGAGTACGAAGCTCTTGAAGATAAATTAAAAAAACCTGAATGGAAACCGGACTTCGGTCCTTCTGAGTTTAATGCTATTGCAGGTGCTACTGTAATTGGGGTTCGTGAATTTCTAATTGCTTATAACATTTGTTTAAATACCCGCGAGGTATTGCACGCAACAGACATTGCATTTGAACTTAGAGAAAAAGGGAGATCAGCACGCACGGGAGGAACTGACAGCCCATTCTACTTTAAAAAGTCTCATGTCTTAAAATATGAAGATGGCAAATATCCGTGCGGACTTGATGACTTTGTTGGAAAAACAGTTAATGAAACAAATAAACATTGTAAAGATGAACACGGTTTTGATCTTCCGGCATTATTAAAATTAAATGGGGTCAATCCGCAAAAACCTGAAGGGCAATCTGTTAAAGTTCCTGGTAAGTTTGATTACTGTAAAGCAATCGGCTGGATGGTTCCCGAATATGATCGTGCACAGATTTCAATAAACTTGACAAATTATAAAGTTACATCTACTCATCATGTTTTAGATGAAACAAGGAAACTTGCTGCTGAAAGAGGTTTAGTTGTTACAGGCAGCGAAATTGTTGGAATGATCCCTTATCCTGCTTTATTAGAAACGGGTAAATATTATTTGCTCAAGCAGGGAAGATCAACCGGCATACCTATTATAGATATTTTAAATACCGCTGTTCAATCACTTGGTTTAAATGATGTTTCTGAATTTAACATACAAGAAAGAGTTTTAGGACTTCCGAAAAATTTAGAAAATGCACTTGTTGAAATGAAGCTTACAGATTTTGTTGATGAAGTATCACGAGAGTCTCCCGCACCGGGCGGCGGATCAATTGCTGCGGTTGCCGGTTCACTGGGTGCTGCGCTAGCTTCAATGGTAAGTAATCTTACTGCTAACAAAAGGGGAAGTGAAAAAGTTGATGATATTTTGAATGAAGCCGCAGATAAATTGCAGGAGATAAAATTTAAACTTATTAAAGGCATTGATGATGATACGAATGCATTTAATTCTTATATGGATGCCAGAAGACTGCCTAATAAATCTGAAGGGGAGAAAAAAATAAGAGAACAAGCAATGCAGGATGGTTTAAAGCAGGCTGTTCATGTTCCTTTAAATACTGCACAGTTAAGCTATGAAGTAATTGAAATCGCAGAAGTAGTTGCAAAGAACGGCAATCCTGCTTCCATAACTGATGTTGGAGTTGGTGCTCAATGTGGTTATACAGGGATGCTTGGTGGAATTTATAATGTGCTTATCAATTTAAACGAAATAAAAGATGAAAAGTTTAATGATGACATGAGAAAAACCTGTACAGAGTTAAAAGGAAAAGGTCAAAAGAAGTTAAATGATGTATTAAATTTTGTTGAATCCAACATCTAAATGGTAATAAAATCAAC
>CBEPPX010000241.1:0-3895 GCA_965511205.1 uncultured Ignavibacteriales bacterium
ATCAGCAAAATTCAGGAAGCTGTACAAAATTTATAGCTAATATATTCTCATTATTTTAGAAACAATATGAGAGAAATGAACGAGAAAGAAATTGCGTTTATTGGAAAAATTACTGCCGGGGTAACACACGAAATAAATAATGCCCTGGCAAGCATCAAAGAGATTTCAGGATTAATGGAAGATTTGATATCCATGTCTTCAACAGATTCATTTCCTCATCAGGAAAAATTTCTTAAAGTTTTACCAAAAATCCGGGAGCAAGTACAGCGCAGTGTTAAATTAACAACCCAGCTTAATAAGTTTTCACACCTAACCGATACTCCCAAAGTACAAGTAGAACTAAATGATTTTATTGAACACCTTATTTTTCTAACTCAGCGCTTTGCAAGGATAAAAAATGTGGAATTGCAATATCAACCGGTTGATCAAGCAGTTAACTTTAATACTTGTCCGATACAACTGCAAATGGCTGTCTATAATTGCATTGTGTATTTCCTCAACCACACGGCAGATGGTGGGAAAATTAATATTCAGCCTTTTATCAATGAGAAACAATATTCCATCCAGATAAGTTTTGAAGGTGAGATAGTTGAAAAGAGTAATCTGTTTAATGATTCATCTTCTGCAGAAGAATTGTTGATTCTACAGGATGCTATTACTTTCCTGGAGGGGGGTGCCGAATTTGATAAATCAGCTCAGAATATAACCCTGAATTTTAAGACACTGTAAAAATGGAATTTAAATTTTTAATAAATACCAAAAAAAAGTAGAGTTTAAACAGAGATAATAAAACATCCTAAAGCGAGGAAAAAATAAAATGGAAAAAATAAAAATCCTTTTGGTTGATGATGAAAAAGAATTTGTAGAAACACTTTCTGAACGAATCAGGATGCGGGATCATGATTCAGCAGTCGCTTTAGATGGGGAAGAAGCCTTAAAACGTATTGATGATGACTTACCCGACGTTGTGGTGTTGGATCTTAAGATGCCTGGCATTGATGGTATGGAAGTTTTAAGGCGCATTAGAACTGCTTACCCTAACGTGCAGGTTATAATGTTAACGGGTCATGGGTCGGATAAGGATGAGAAGGAAGCCCGGAAGCTGGGTGCTTTTGAGTATCTTCAAAAACCGGTTGAAATAGATACACTTATGAAGAAGATAAAAAAAGCTTACAAACAAAAATTTGAAAGCAGTATGATGGCTGCAACATTTGCAGAAGCAGGAGAATTCGATACCGCGAAGGATATTCTTGAAGCTGATGAAGAGAATGTAGATAAGAAGAAAGGTAAAAAGGATAAATGAATATAAATGTACTTCTGGTAGATGATGAAAAGGATTTTGTTGAATCCCTTGCTGAACGACTTCAAATAAGAGATTACAAAGTAACTACAGCATTCAGTGGAGATGAAGCGATAAAACTTGTTGAAAATAATGACTTTGACGTTATTGTGCTGGATGTGCAAATGCCCGGAAAAAGCGGTATTGAAACTTTGAAAGAGATAAAAAATATAGAACAACTTTCGCAGGTTATAATGTTAACAGGACATGCTACAGTTAAAACTGCTATTGAAGGGATGAAAAACGGTGCATACGATTATCTAATGAAGCCAACAGATACTGATGATTTAATCGAGATGATAAATAAAGCTTATAAGTTAGTAACGGAACAGAGAGATAGAATTCGTCAGGCAGAGATAAATAATATTCTGAAAAAACGCGGCTGGTAAAAAAATATAATAAAAATTGATAAGAACACTTTTGTTAAATATATGTTATAAAATCCTTTTATAAAGGAGGACAACATGGAAACATTAACAGTAAAAGATTTGATGGTTCCACTTTCCAGATATGCAACAGTTTCTGAAGATGCTACTTTAGGGGAAGCTGTTAAATCTTTAAAAATGGCACAAAAAGAGTTTGACCAAACACGAGATAAACATAGAGCAATTCTCATCACTGATAAAGATAATCGAATTGTAGGCAAGCTTAGCCAATTAGATGTGATAAGGGCTTTGGAACCAAAATATATGAAAATTATTAATCCTAAATCCTTATCTCGCTTTGGTTTTAGTCAAGACTATCTGAAGTATACGCTAAAAGAGCATCACCTTTGGGAAAATACTTTGGAAGACATCTGCAAGAAGGCAGCCAAACTAATAGTAAAACATTTTATGTATTCACCCACCGAAGGCGATTTTGTAGAAGAAAATGCATCTTTAAATGAAGCTATTCATCAACTTGTTATGGGTCACCATCAATCTCTTCTTGTAACCAAGGGAAAAGATATTGTGGGTATTCTAAGATTAACTGACGTGTTTAGAGAGATATCCAATAAGATTAGTTCTTGTTCAGGATAACTTTTTAAGAATATAGTGGATTGCTTGATTTCATTTTAAAATTTGTAAAAAAATAAAGTTTTATTAAAGGTGAGTCAAATTGAAAAACGTTTCTGCTGAATTTAAAGTTGAATTGAAACGAATTTTTTTCCTCCTTTTAGGAATAACACTGTTTGCAATAGTTTATTATGCCCCTGCCTTACCTGATGCCGTAGATCCAACGGGTGCTCATTTTACCTTAAGTAAAGAGGGTAAAGGTGCATTAGGTGTATTCCTCCTTGCAGGTACTTGGTGGTTATTTGAAGTAGTGCCAATTGGCATCACCAGCTTAACTATTGGTGTACTGCAAGTCCTATTCTTAATTCGTCCAGCCAAATCAGCATTTAACGATTTTATGGACCCATCGGTGATGTTTATATTTGCCTCAATAATGATTGGGTTGGTATTTACCAAGACTGGCTTAACAAAACGTTTAGCTTATAAGATGCTCTCAATAGTTGGGGAAAGAACAAGTATGATTTATTTGGGATGTTTTCTTGTAACAGTGACCCTTACACATTTTATGGCGCACACAGCTGTGGCTGCAACAATTTATCCTTTGTTACTTGCAATTTATAGCTTGTATGGAGAAGGAGATAAACCTACAAAGTTCGGAAAGGGTCTTTTTATTGGGATGGCTTATGTTGCAGGAGCCGGCAGCATAATAACGCTCCTGGGTGCAGCAAGGGGTGCTGTAGCTATTAGTTTTTTCAGTGATATTGTGGGAAGGAGCGTTTCCTTTTTTGAGTTAAGCTATTACATGTTTCCTGTTGGATGGATAATGACTTTTATTTTGTGGGGATTTATAATGGTGTTTTTTAAACCGGAGAAAAAAGTGATTCCTGGTTTGAAAAAAAGAGCAATACAACTTAATGCTGAACTCGGTTCACTTAGTCGGCATGAAATTATCACATTAGTTATTGTTTTTGGTTGTATCATAACTATGGTATTGATCTCGTTTATACCATTCCTTCAATCAATAAATAAAACGGCAATTATCTTAATTTCCACTGTTCTGTTTTTTGTGTTTAAAGTACTTGATCTTAATGATCTTGAAGCAATTCCATGGAATATAATTTTACTTTTTGCAGGGGCTATGAGCATTGGCTTTTGCCTTTGGGAAACAGGCGCAGCCGAGTGGTTAGCAATAAACTGGCTCGTGTTTTTCCAAAATGCTCATTGGTTCGTTTTTGTAATGGGTATCGCATTTTTGGTTTTAATTATGACCAATTTTATTATGAACGTAGCTGCCATTGCAATCACACTTCCTGTGGCGTTAGTTATTGCTCCATACCTTAACGTAGCGCCAGAAGTTGTTCTGTTTGCTTCATTAGTTGTGGCAGGCATGCCATTTTTGTTGTTAGTAGGTGCGGCTCCAAACGCTATCGCTTACGATTCCAAACAATTTACTTCAGGAGAATTTTTTAAATGCGGTATTCCTGCAAGTGTTATCCTGATGATTATTTTGGGATTGGTTGTAACAATTCTCTGGCCGATTATGGGAATGCCAATTACTTTA
>CBEPPX010000242.1:0-3881 GCA_965511205.1 uncultured Ignavibacteriales bacterium
CGTGCTCGCGGCTTGAACCTTCACCATAATTTTCATCACCAACCACAACCCATCCTAATCCTTCGGCTTTGTAATGGCGAGCTACTTCAGGTATGGTTTTATATTCACCATTTAGTTGATCTTTAACTTTTCCAGCTTCTCCAGTATAGTAATTAATTGCACCGATGAACATATTGTTGGATATATTATCAAGGTGTCCTCTGAATCTTAACCAGGGACCTGCCATTGAAATATGATCGGTTGTACATTTACCTTTTGCTTTTAAAAGTACGGCAAGACCTTCATAATCATTTCCATCCCATGGTTTGAAGGACTCAAGCAATTGCAGTCTTTCACTTTCCGGGTTAACAACTACTTCCACACCTGAGCCATCTTCTGCGGGAGCAATAAAGCCACTGCTTCCTTCATCAAATCCTTTCGGGGGAAGCTCTTCCCCTGTTGGCGGATCAAGTTTAACCTTTTCACCTTTTTCATTTTCCAACTTATCGGTTATAGGATTAAAAGAAAGCCGGCCGGCAATAACAAGTGCTGTGGTTAATTCAGGTCCAGCAACGAATGCAAGTGTTTCAGGATTGCCGTCGTTCCTCTTTGCAAAGTTCCTGTTAAAAGATGTAACAATTGTATTCCTCTCACCTGTTTCAATATCCATTCTTTTCCACATACCAATGCAGGGTCCGCAAGCGTTTGCAAGTATTATCCCGCCAATATCAGTAAGTTCTTTTAGTTGTCCGTCACGCTCAATTGTTGCTCTAACCTGTTCTGAGCCAGGAGTAATTGTAAACTGGGATATGGCTTTCAATCCCATCTTCTTTGCCTGCCTTGCTACACTGGCTGCTCTATCAATATCTTCATAACTTGAATTTGTACAGCTTCCAATTAAACCAACACTAAGTTTATCCGGATAATTATTTTCCTTTATCGCTTCTTTCATTTTAGATACTGGAACAGCTTTATCGGGAGAGAAAGGTCCGTTAAGATAGGGTTCCAGCTCATCAAGATTCATTTCAATAACCTGGTCGTAATAGTTTTCAGGATTCTCAAAAACTTCTTTATCAGCTTTTAGTTCGTCTGCTATACCTTCGGCAAGTGCAGCAACATTTGCGCGTCCCGTTATTCTTAGATATGATGACATCTTTTCATCAAAAGGAAAAAGTGAAGTAGTGGCGCCAATTTCTGCACCCATATTGCAGATAGTGCCCTTTCCTGTGCATGAAATTGAATCTGCTCCTTCGCCAAAATACTCAACGATAGAACCTGTACCACCTTTAACAGTTAAAATGCCAGCCAATTTTAGAATAGCATCTTTAGCCGAAGCCCAGCCGGTTAGCTTTCCGGTTAATTTTACGCCTATTAGTTTTGGCCATTTTAATTCCCAAGGCATTCCAGCCATAACATCAACGGCATCTGCGCCGCCAACACCAATTGCTATCATCCCCAAGCCGCCTGCATTAGGTGTGTGCGAATCTGTTCCTATCATCATTCCTCCGGGGAATGCATAATTTTCCAAAACTACCTGGTGAATAATTCCAGCACCTGGTTTCCAGAATCCAATACTATATTTTTTTGAAATACTTTCAAGAAAATCATAAACTTCTTTGTTCTCCTCGTTTGCTCTTGATAAATCATCTTTTGCTCCAACCTGTGCTTGTATTAAATGATCGCAGTGAACTGTGCTTGGAACCGCAGCACTCTTTCTACCTGCAGACATAAACTGTAATAGCGCCATTTGTGCAGTTGCATCCTGCATAGCAACTCTATCGGGTGAAAGTTCAACATAATCTTTTCCGCCAGCAAATTCTCTATCTGTTTTCTGCCACAAGTGACTGTATAAAACCTTCTCTGCATAAGTCATAGGACGGTTTAATATTTTTCTAACTGTTTCAAGTTTTGCTCTGTACCCTTCGTATGCTTTTTGTATCATATCAAAATTAGCCGTCATTGTTCTATCCTTTATCATTAATAAAAAGAAAATAAGTATTAGGAAAAATACTAAAAGCTGTAGAATTTAATTATGCATTTATTCATTCAAGGCTGGAAAATCGGACAAAGATAGCTTTTATACCAAAATATTTTTTATCTTTTATGTTATATATTTATAAACTATGAGAGTATAGTTGGAAAGCAATCCCATCTTAGTTGTTGATGATGAAAGTTCATACCTTGAACTGGTAAAAGATTTATTAAACGACGAAGGATATAAAAACGTTTTAACGGAAAACAATCCTTTGAAAGTGATGCCTTTACTTGAGCGAACAGATGTGGATTTAATTCTGCTTGATGTTTACATGCCGGAGATGAACGGGCTTGACCTTCTTGAAAAAATATACGCTGAATATCCTTCTATCCCTGTAGTAATTGTAACTGCTGTAAACGAAGTTGAGATAGCACTAAAAGCAGTTAAGCTTGGGGCTTATGAATTTATTACCAAGCCGCCAAATACAGACCGTTTACTTTTAACCATTCAAAGAGCTTTAAGTAAGCGGCTCCTGGAATCAGAAAGAGATTCATTAAGAAAAGCTTTTATTGATGAGAAACCTGAACGAAGAGTTTTTTCAGATCTGATTACTGACTCCCCATTAATGTACAAAGTTTTTGAACTTACAGAAATTTTTGCACCGACTAGTGAAACAGTTTTAATTGCAGGCGAAACGGGAACCGGGAAAGATTTAATAGCAAAAAAAATACACGATCTTTCACCCCGCCGAAATCACCAGTTTATTCCTGTTAACCTTGCATCAATTTCTACTACGTTATTTGAAAGCGAACTGTTTGGACACAGGAAAGGTACATTTACCGGCGCTGATAATGATAAGATGGGCTACTTTGAATCGGCAAATAAGGGAACAATTTTTTTAGATGAAATTGGCGAACTGCCAATGCACTTGCAGGGAAAACTTTTAAGAACTATTCAGTATAATGAAATTTACAGAATAGGCGATTCCAAGCCGGTGAACCTGGATATAAGAATTATTTCTGCTACAAATAAAGATTTGCTGGAAGCAGTTCATAAAAAAGAATTTAGAGCTGATTTATATTATCGTTTGAACCGTGGATTCATTCATCTTCCACCACTTTCTAAGAGAGGTGATGATGTAGTTATACTTGCAGAAAATTTTCTTGAAACCGGCAACAAAGTTTACAATAGGAACATTCTTGGATTTTCTGAGGAAGTTATGGAAGCTTTAAAGAGCTACACATTTCCCGGCAACATACGCGAACTTGAAAACATAATTATGAACGCAGTTGTAAAAACATCTAATGAAGAATATATTAAAGAGATTGACTTACCTGCAGAATACATGAAGAAGCCGGAAGTAAAAGCCAAACCAACAAAACTGATGAAACTTGAAGACGCAGAGGAAGAGCATATCTTAAATGTTATGAGATATGTTGGCAACAATGTTCAAAGTGCTGCACCAATACTTGGTGTTAGTGAACGAACACTTCAGAGAAGACTTAAAACAATCCGAGATAAAACCCGCCTGAGTGATTCTTAATAATATTAGTTTAAAGAATAATTTAGTTTTATTTGTGGTGTTATTAGACAATAAATATTATTTGTTCACGACACGATCGGTAGATATAACCGCCTCAAATGGCAAAATATCTCAGTTTTACTACAGAGAAGGCAATTTCGTTAAAAAAAGAAGATTTTTAACAGCATACTTTTTGAAGTTAATAAAGCTCAATAAATAATAAACTCATGGGGAGATAATATTTATGAGCAGTAACCAATCATTATTTAGTATAGGCGCATTACTACTATTCTCACTCATCTCGATGCGTTTTAATACAACACTTCTTGAGAATTCTACTGTTGAAACTGAGAATAAAGTATACCTTACTGCATTTTCGCTTGCAGATGATTTAATAGAAGAGAT
>CBEPPX010000243.1:0-3876 GCA_965511205.1 uncultured Ignavibacteriales bacterium
CTGATTTTTTTACACGTTCAACTGACGGTGGTGCAAGTTTTGAAGATTGTGTTTCTATCCCGAATGATCCTCAGTGGGGTACTCTTACTGTTAATTCAGATGGTGACCTCTACGTTGGTGGTACCATAGGATTTGATTTTCTTGTAGCAAAATCTATAAATGCTAAAAACCCTGCTGTTACGGTTTCATGGAACATGAATACTGTTGTTAATCTGGATGGTTCAATTTCATTCGGTGAAGGACCTAATCCCGGTGGCTTACTTGGGCAAACCTGGATAGCAGTTGATACTTCAGGTGGTCCGTATCACGGTAACGTTTATTTGTTATGCTCTGTTGATCGAAATTCATCTAGTGATCCTGCTGATGTTATGTTTGCTCGCAGTACAGATGGCGGGGTGAATTGGAGTTCGCCAATTAAAATTAATGATGACCCGGGTACTACAGCATATCAATGGTTCGGCACTATGTCGGTCGCTCCAAACGGACGCATAGATGTAGTATGGCTGGATACTCGTGATAACTCTGTCAGCAATATTTCAGCATTATATTACTCAAATTCAACGGATGGTGGTGCAACCTGGTCAACAAATGAAAGACTATCTGATTATTTTGATTCCCATCTTGGGTGGCCAAACCAGAATAAAATGGGCGACTACTTTGATATGGTTTCTGATATTAACGGCGCAAACCTGGCATGGGCAGCTACATTTAATGGTGAGCAGGATGTTTATTACAGTTATATTGCCGATACAACAATTGTCCCCGTAGAACTTGTTTCATTCTCAGCTTCGGTTGCAGCGAATGTTGCTAATCTTAAATGGATTACAGCATCAGAATTAAATAACCACGGCTTTGAAATTGAGAGAAGCTCTGATCTATCAGATTGGAGAACGATTGGTTTTAGAGATGGAAAAGGAACAACAACAGAACCACAGACATATTCCTATCTAGATGAAAATCTTTCTACGGGAATATATCAATACAGATTAAAACAAATAGACTTTAATGGCAATTTTGAATACTCAGATTTTGTGGAAGTTGAGATCGCTCCATCAGGATTTTCTCTTTCTCAAAATTACCCAAACCCGTTTAATCCGAGTACAGCTATTAGTTATCAGTTACCAGCGAATAGTTTTGCAACATTAAAAGTTTATGATGTTTTGGGGGGTGAGATTGTAACACTTGTTAATGAAGAAAAACCTGCAGGACTTTATGAGGTTGAGTTTGATGCTTCTGAATTTGGAAGCGGTGTTTATTTCTATCAACTTAAAGCAGGTAGTTTTATTGAAACTAAGAAGATGGTTCTTTTAAGGTAATCAAGAATAAAGAATATTAATTTTAATATCAGGCGGGCATTTGCTCGCCTTTTTTTTTAATACTCCATATTGTTTAACTTTAAAATAACAGTTACTTACGTTTATTCTCGTTCACAATAAAAACAGGCTAAAAAATGAAAAAATTATATTTTCTAAGTATCCTGTTAATTTTTTCGGCTGTAAACTTCAGCCAGTCTTTTATTAACTCCAATCATCAAGAAGATGGAATAAATTATTTATTATTTAATCACCAACCAAGATTTATAGAATCCGTAAATCAAATTACACCCGATTGGATTTACGACACGAAAGCAATTATTCTTTCCAGTTTAAAATCAGCAGATCTAAACGGAGACGGCATAAAAGAAATTATTGTATCCACTTATGATACTATACCCGGCAGCCCATACGGGGCAGGGTTAATTTACGTTTTAGATATCACTGGAAACAATTTAGCAGGCTGGCCCTTAAGAATGGTTGGGGTACCAATACCTGCTACTGTTTCAATTGGTGATTTAGACAATGACGATAGTTTGGAAGTTGTTGTAGGAAGTTGGAACAGATTATATGCATTTGATTTGCACGGAAACATGAAACTGGGCTTTCCTAAAAATTTTGGAACAAGCCAAACTTCAACGTTGTTTGATTTAGATAAAGACGGAACGCTTGAAATTATTTATCCCTCCGATAATAATAATTTATACATATTTAATTCTGATGGTTCACTTTTTCCCGGCTGGCCGCAGGCTCTTCCGGAATTACCCGGTTCTCCTGCTATTGCCGATATTGATAATGATGATGAATTTGAAATTGTAGCCGGTACATTTCAAGGTCCTGTAGGTCCTGATCCGTTTGATCTTTATGCATGGGAAATTGATGGTAATGTAATAAACGGATTCCCCGTGAGTTTATCAGGCGTGATAAAATCAACACCGGCTATTGGCGATTTGGATGATGATGGAACAAAAGAAATTGTTGTAATATCTTATGATGATACAAATGACGACAGCTTGTATGTTTTTGATGCTGCTGGAAATCTTAAACCCGGTTTCCCGGTTGCAGTGCGTTATGCCCGGTTATCATCGCCTGCATTCGGAGATATAGATGCTGATGGGGATTTGGAAATTATTGTTGGCGGACTTGATAATACTGAAATACTTTACGGTTATCATCACGATGGTTCGGTTATCCAAAATTTTCCAGTTCTTTTAAATCATCCTGGCAGTTCGTTTAATATAAACAGCTCTCCGGTTATTTGCGATATTGATGGTGATACCACAACTGTTGAGATTGTAGTAAAGGTAAATGATTATATTTTTGCGATCCACAATGATTCTACCCTCGTAAACGGTTTCCCCTATTATATTAATGATGAAAATCAATCCGGAACTTATGGCCCTTCTCCGTTAGTTGATGATTTTGATAATGATGGTGATATTGAATTTGTCTTTTCATCAATTGCCGGTAAGATTCACTTTTTTGATATGCCAGAAACATACAACAAAAATTTCGCGTTTTGGAATTCGTATAAACACGATATGCAGAATACAAGTTCGATTTTGCCAATCGAGATATTTACAGATGTAAATGAATTTGGTAGCTCTATACCTTCACAATTCACACTTTCTCAAAACTATCCCAATCCTTTTAATCCATCAACAAAAATTAAATACCAAATTCCAGAATTGAGTTTTATTACAATAAAAATTTACGATGTATTGGGAAAAGAAATTGTAACTTTAATCAATGAGGAAAAATCAGCAGGTACTTATGAAGTTGAATTCAGCGGAACAGGATTACCGAGCGGTATTTATTTCTATCAGTTGAAAACTGGAAGTTTTACTGCAACAAAGAAATCATTATTATTAAAATAGAACCAGATTATATATTTTTATAATAATTGACGGTGAACTTATGAAAAACATTTTGATTTTTATTATTGTGTACTCTGTTGCATCATTAGCACAAACGCCTGATTCTGCATTTAATCCTATGAGTGCACCCGGTGCCGTAGGTATTGATTGGTCTGAGCATACCCTTTTCTGGCAAAATCCTACAGATATTCATTACAATGAATGTTACTTTAGCAGTGACTCATCGCTGGTGGCGAATATGGATACAACAGTAAGGATCCAAAATGGATATCCTTCTACAATTTCAAACTCAGTTATTATAACTTCACTATCACAAAATACAAAGTATTTTTGGTGTATAGTGGAATATAATGCATCAGGTAATTCGCTGTCGCCGATGTGGTATTTTAACACTCAGCCTGTACCTGCTTTTCTCTATGAATATCAATTTGATTCTGATCTTGAAGGATGGGAAATTTTTGGACCTTTGGGATTTAATAACTGGCATTGGTGGAATACATCAAGTGCAGGATCATATCCAGGAGAGATGGTGTTCACATGGGATCCGGTTTTTATCGGAGATTCTTATATTATGTCCCCTGAAATACCTTGCCCGGCTGGAGCAACCGTAATGATAGATTTTCACTATTATGAAGATTGGTGGTCTGACACTGTAGTAGTTGGATGTGCAATTACCCCTGATAACG
>CBEPPX010000244.1:0-3860 GCA_965511205.1 uncultured Ignavibacteriales bacterium
TAGATAATTGGTCAGCAACCAAAGAAAAAAAATCAAAGAGAAAGCGTGCAAGTAATTAATATTAATAATAAATTAGTGCCAGATTTGTGCCAACACTTTGATTATATACAGGGAATTATAGGGAACTCAGTTCCATTTTCTTAACAGAATGAACTGAGTTAAGTTATTATATTATTGGAATTTAGCGGAAAATAAGAGGATTTGGAAAATTCTTTTTTCGAATCTCTCCCTCTCCGCCATACCTATTGTAATATAACAAGTTTTGCGGAGAGAGTGGGATTCTACACCACCTCTCCATTTCTTTATATTTTAGCTTAATAACGCAATATATATTACCCACCTCTCCAAAAACTCTCCATCAAAGATATTTGATTACTATAGATGTGTCGAGCTATTGAGTCAAATTATGGTCTGGACTAATTTAATTCACGGCGAATAACTACTAGCTAATCCTTATTATATCATTTAGATCTGATTTGTCCCTAACGACTTTTAAAATGTAACTTTATATTATTAATAAAGTAAATTTCTTTCTATCTGTCTGATCCAAACCATCTTGAATATTCTTGAATTAGAAAATAAAAGAGTTCAACTAAATCAAAAGCTTTCGAACTCATTCTCAACTAGGAAGAGGCTAACTGTGTTATATAGCTTTTATGACCAGTTGCTTGATGAGGAGGATAAGAATCTCACCACTTCATATGTAGTAGAATTTATTGAGCAATATATTGACAATCTAAGAAACTTTGATCCTACAGGGATAAATCCAGCACTTACTAAAAAAATTATAAAACAATCCGGTGAACTAAGAAGACTTAATTGCATCTTTCATTTCTCTTCCCAATTAAATGAGGCATCTACTCTTATTGAAACAAAGCTAAAAGTAATCGAAGATACTTTGAACGGTAGTCTGGAGTACTCAGGAAAAGAGAGCGGTTTATTCTTTCCTGTTTTGGAGAAAAATGTAAATGAGAACGCTGAAGAATTTGGTTTACTGGAATCCATCACAATTCAGATTAAGGGAGCAAAGAGGGAAACTAGTTTTCATATAACACCAAGCGGCAGGGAAATTGAGAAACTGCTGAATGAACAAATTGAAATATCCTGGAAGTACGTGTTAACAGTTTTGAACAAGTATGTAAGGAAGATTAATCCCTATCACCAGATATTTATTCATTTTGATAAGAAGCTTGGTGATTATACAGGTAACTCACTTGGTGCGGCATTAACTATAGCATTACTTCAGGAACTTCTAAAGTTTTATAATTCTCCAACCATAATAAAATATAACGGCTTAATAGCAGTAACAGGTGGATTGGATAAGCAGGGAAGTATTCTTCAGGTGTCAAAAGAAAATTTGGAAAAGAAAGTGAATACGGCCTTCTTCTCACCTGTACAATCGTTTGTAATTGTGGAAGAAGAGAAAATAATTGCAGCAGAAAGATTGAGTGCATTACAAAAAGAATACCCCAAAAGAAATCTTAAGATAGTCGGAGTTGAAGATTTTGTAGATCTTCTTAATAGGCGAAATATTGTTGAAATTAAAAAACAAAAAGCAGTTGTACGCAGTGTAAAATTTGCCGTAAGACACTGGGCTGCTTTTTTATTATTAGCTGCGGTTTTGTTCCTGGTGTATGTTGGGCGGTTTTATGATTTTGATAATAATCCTGCAATTCTTGAAAATAATGGAAACTGGTTGTCGGTACAAAATAAAAACAGCAAAGAGCTTTGGCGGCACAAAATGACTCTGAATTCTGAAAACGAATTATTGAGAGGAGTACCATTACTAAGCGAAAAGTTAGTAGATATAGATTTTGATGGTACAAATGAAGTAATATTAGCGTTTGAAGATAGAACTCAATTTAAACCAATAAAAGAGCCTGGAGGGATCGTTTGCTACTCAAATGATAAAAAGGAAATCTGGGAGTATTATTTTAGGGACACAATTAATAGTGTAGAAATGACACATTCGAACGTGTACAACGCTTTTATCATTGATACAATCACCTTTAAAAACAACAAAGCACTTGTATGTTTTGCAACAAATGATCTTTATCCCTGTGCAATTTATTTCCTAGATTTGAAGAGTGGAATTAGAATGGGCCCTACATTGTGGCATACTGGACATTTAGGTTCTGCACTTGTCGGTGATTTTAATGGGGATGGTGAAATAGAGCTAGTATGTGAAGGTATTAATAATGTATATGGTAGAATATTTATTTATTCAATTGATCTGAATAAAATTGGTGGTCAAGCTCCTGCTGATGGCTCCCGTAAATTTAAAGATTTACCATTTGCTATCTTTAATGAATATCTCCTATTGCCAAGGTCAGATTACTCTGAATACTTCAACCTACCCTGGAATTTTATGATAAGGGGTGGTTTATCTTATTATAAAGAATCGAATATTTTTTATTTGTATCTTCTTGAAGGAAAGCTAAAAAATCTTAAAGGTATTCAGGTAAGATTGGATGATAATCTCGACGTTGTCTTAATTGATCCATCACGAGAATTTGAAGTCGCGCGTGATTCACTAGTTGCCCAAGGTGAATTAAATCCACCATACAGCCATACTAAGGAATATAAAAATTACCTGTTTAACCAGATACGTCACTGGGATGGTGAAAAATTTGTGGGAAAGGAAGACTTAAAATAAAAAGCCGTCCCCCATTGGACGGCTTACTCCTCCTCTTTGCTGCCAACTGCTTAATCCCTGCTTAAAAAATTGATCTTACAGAATGATGAAACACAATACCTTATACAAAAAATCTTTAGACACTCGGAAAAAATTGTTTTTAGAACGAAATTATTTTTATTTTTGATATATGATTGATATGAAGAAAAAGATTTTGTATTACGATATTCTCAATAAACTATGCAAAAACGATTACATTCAGACTGAGTTAAACCGGTTTATTGAAGATATTTTCATAATCGCTGCTGGTTATACACGGTATCATTTTCGAAAGATTGAGCAGGCACTTCACTTTCTCGGAATCTCAAATGACGATTTTGTTGTTGATGCCATTGAACCGCTATTCAGGAAAGATGAAAACGGAAGATTTAAAGCATTAGTTGAACAATTTGAAAAATGGCAGCCGCCTGTTACCAGCGAAAAAGATGCAAACTTTTTTTTAAACAAAATCATTGCAGGCAGAGTAGAACAGCACGTCTCAGTTTTACTTCGTGAATCTGATCCGCTTTATGCAAAACTTCTTGATTCAATAAATTATTTAATAAGAACCGGGAAGTATAAAAAGGTAATCTGTCTTGGTATTACATATATAGTTAAGGAAGATATACAAGAAGTAGAACTGCCTGTTATTACTACAGAAGAATTTTCCGGAATCTCGTCAGATCTTTTCTCTGATAATAAGACTATTTTCGATTGTTTATTCAACTTCCTATCTTCAGATGAAAAGTATTTCCCTGCAATCCCACTGAATGGATTAATTATCAGACTCAAGCAGCTAAGGGTTGATGCTTTTTATACCAGCGATAGTATTGCTGCTGAATATAAGAACCTGGAGATTAGCGAAGCGATTGAAATTAGTCTGCAATTCATTAAATCCAAACTTGTTCTTTCTTACCTGGAAAAAGGAAAACTTTGTGAGGAAGAATGTCAAAGCTTAATAGCTGGATTAAAGGATATGGTTAATGATTTACGTGACGGAGGAATAAATCCAGGTTTGTATGAATATTTAAAACCTCATTTCAACTCTTTATCAAAACAAGTCTATCTGGAAAAATATCATAATATATTTGAATATATGGCGAAAACGCTCAAAAGCAAATTAGTTTCTGAAATGGTGTAAATCACAAACACTTTTCCGAAGAAGAACTTGTTTTGATAAAGAGTT